>NZ_RRYE01000326.1 GCF_004010105.1 Microbacterium sp. CPCC 204701 | reverse complement strand
CGTGCCCGCCGTGCGCGAGTCGGTGAACGCGCTGTTCCGCGCGCTCGTCGCCGGGTCGGGGCGCCCGGGAGTCGTGGTCGAGGGCCGCGACATCACCACGGTGGTCGCGCCCGATGCGCCGGTGCGCATCCTGCTCACCGCCGCGCCGGAGATGCGGGCCGCGCGTCGCAGCGCCGAGTTGACGAACCAGGATGCCGCGGCCGTCGCCGCGGCCCTCCACCGGCGCGACGCCTCCGATTCGTCGGTCGTCGACTTCCTCACCGCCGCTCCCGGCGTCGAGGTCGTCGATTCGACCGATCTCGATTTCGGCCAGACCGTGGACGCCGTGCTCGGTGTCATCGACAAGACGCTCGGCGCGTCCGCGGATGGTCCCCTGCAGACAGGAGCCCGAGATGGCAGCTGACGACCGCTCCGAGTTCGAGGAGTACGACGCAGGCGAGGATCACCTCGCCGAGAACCTCGCCGCGCTCGACGACGACCTCGTCGAACAGCGCGCGGCTGCGCTGCGCGCCGGCCTCGAGGACTACGACCTCGACACCGAGGACGCGCAGCTCCTGGCGGGGCTCGTCCGCGGCGACGACGGCATAGAGATCCTGCCGGCTCTTCCGGTCGTCGCGATCGTCGGTCGCCCGAACGTCGGCAAGTCCGCACTGGTGAACCGCATCCTCGGTCGCCGCGAGGCGGTCGTCGAAGACACGCCGGGCGTCACGCGCGACCGCGTGACGTACAAGGCGGAGTGGATGGACCGCCGCTTCACGATCGTCGACACCGGCGGCTGGGAGCCCGACGCGAAGGGCATCGACCGCTCGGTCGCCGCACAGGCCGAGGTCGCGATCGACCTCTCGGACGTCGTGATGTTCGTCGTCGACGCGATGGTCGGCGCCACCTCGACGGACGAGCATGTGGTGCGACTGCTGCGCAAGAGCGGCAAGCCGGTGTTCCTCGTCGCCAACAAGGTCGACGACGCCCGACAGGAGCCCGAGGCCGCGGCCCTGTGGAACCTGGGTCTCGGCGAGCCTCACCCCGTCTCGGCGATCCACGGGCGCGGTGTCGCAGACCTCCTCGACGAGGTCGTGAAGGTGCTGCCCGACGTCTCGGCCGTCGCCAAGAACGAGATCGGCGGCCCGCGCCGCGTCGCGATCCTGGGGCGCCCCAACGTCGGCAAGTCGTCGCTGCTCAACAAGGCCGCAGGCGAGGAGCGCGTCGTCGTCAACGAGCTGGCCGGCACCACACGCGACCCCGTCGACGAGCTCGTCGAGGTCGGCGGCAAGCTGTGGCGGTTCGTCGACACCGCCGGCATCCGCCGCCGCGTGCACCTGCAGCAGGGTGCGGACTTCTACGCATCGCTGCGCACCTCGGCCGCGCTCGAGAAGGCGGAGGTCGCCGTCGTCGTGCTCGATGTCACCCAGCCGCTCAGCGAGCAGGACGTGCGCATCATCGACCTCGTGCTGGAGTCGGGTCGTGCGCTCGTGCTGGCGTTCAACAAGTGGGATCGCCTGAACGACGACGACATGGACGGCATCGAACGCCGCCGGTACCTCGAGCGCGAGATCGAGCAGGACCTCGCGCACGTGGCCTGGGCCCCGCGCGTGAACATCTCGGCGCGCACCGGACGACACCTCGACAAACTCGTGCCCGCGCTCGAGACCGCGCTCTCTTCGTGGGATCAGCGCATCTCGACCGGCAAGTTCAACGCGTTCCTGTCGGAGCTGGTCGCGGAGCACCCGCACCCCGTCCGCGGCGGCAAGCAGCCGCGCATCCTCTTCGGCACGCAGGCCTCGACGCGCCCGCCGACCTTCGTGCTGTTCACGACGGGCTTCCTCGACCCGGGCTACCGCCGCTTCATCCAGCGGCGCCTGCGCGAGCTCTTCGGGTTCGAGGGCACGCCCATCGTCATCAACATGCGCGTACGCGAGCGTCGCCAGCGCTGACGGTGACGGATGCCTCGGCGAGAGGCATCCGTCGCTCACGTGCGCTGCGCGGCAGGGCGCACCATCGCGGTGCGGTCGGGCTCGGTGAACCCGAACTGACGGTACAGGTCGTGGGCGTCGCCGGTGAACAGGGCCCACCGCATGTCGCGGCCCGGGCCGTCTTCGATCATGAGCTGCAGCAGCCGCTTGCCGAGACCGTGGCCGCGGTGCTCGGGCAGCACGAACACGTCGGCGAGGTAGGCGAAGCCGACGCCGTCCGACACGGCCCGGGCGAACCCCACCTGAGTGCCGGTGTCGACGCGGTAGGCGCCGACGACGCGCCACGCGGTGTCGAGCTGCGTCTCGACCTGGGCTCGTGTGCGCCAGCGGCCCCAGTACGCCTCGGTCGACAGCCATCCCCACACGACGTCGCGCTGGATGCGGGCAGGGTCGTCGGCGAGCTCGTAGTCCACCCGGACATTCTGCCCCGAAGGCCGGCGTACGGTGTGACAGGCTGACAGGGTGACGATCGAGCCTCCCGCCCCCGGCGAGCCGCGACGCCCGCACGGTCCTCGCGACCCCGGGGACGCCTGGGTCGTCGCACCGACGGGGGAGCGCTACTGGGGCCGGTTCGGCGCCGCGGGCCTGCTCGCGATGAATCCCGACCAGGGCGTGCTGCTGCAGCACCGCGTCTCGTGGAGCCATTTCGGCGACACGTGGGGGCTCCCGGGAGGCGCCCTTCACGAAGGCGAGTCGGCGTGCGATGCCGCGCTGCGCGAGGCGGCGGAGGAGGCGGGCGTGCCGCGCGGCGCGATCCGCCCGCGGCTGCTCAGCGTGCTCGACCTCGGATATTGGAGCTACACCACGCTCGTCGGCGATGTGGTCGTGCCGTTCGAGCCGGCGATCAGCGACCCCGAGAGCCGCGAGCTGGCGTGGGTGTCCGTCGACGACGTGACCCGCCACCCCCTGCACCCGGGATTCGCCGGCTCATGGGAGCGGCTACGGGGTCTGATGCCGGTACGCCCCGCGATCGTCGTCGATGCGGCGAACGTCGTCGGCTCGGTGCCGGATGGGTGGTGGCGCGATCGCGCCGGCGCGACGGGCCGACTGCTGCGGCGGGTTTCGGCACTCGCGTCGGAGGGCGTGCCCGCCGAGGCGCTCGCGCTCCCCGAGCACACGTGGTTTCCCGAATGGGTCGTGGTGGTCGAGGGGGAGGCCCGTGCGGTCGTCGATGCCGAAGGTGTGGATGTGGTGCGGGCTGAGGCATCGGGTGACGATGCGATCGTCGTGCAGGCGCGACGACTCGTCGATGCGGGTCGGTCGGTGACGGTCGTCACGAGCGACCGCGGGCTGGCAGCGCGCGCGACGGATGCCGGAGCCGCCGTGCGCGGCACGCGATGGCTGCATGACCTGCTGTCGTGAATGTCAGCGCTCGTCGCGGCCGCGAAGCCGGTCGAGGTCGCGGCGCTCGCG
>NZ_RRYE01000325.1 GCF_004010105.1 Microbacterium sp. CPCC 204701 | reverse complement strand
GGACGACCGTGCCGGGCGTCTACGCGGCGGGCGACATGGCGCACACCGCCGCCGTGCCGGGGCCGCTGGTCTCGCTCGCGGCCGCGATCGCTGCCGGCCAGCTCGCCGCGGCGACCGTGGTGCGCGACGAGATCATGTCCTGACGAGCCGCATGACCGGGGTTGTCCACAGGTTGCGCTCCACAGGGCTCTTTCGGTCTGCGCTTCCTAGACTGGGCGTGTGGACCAAGGGGCGGTGGACACGCGATCCGGTCGCGCGAGTGCGCCCCCGGCCCGCTCCGCGAGCCTGGACGAGGCCCGTCCGGAGCTGATCCAGCCGCCGCGCAAGCCGCAGCGGCGGTCGCGCCTCTGGCTCGATCTGACGCTCCTCGGCGTGGTGGGCGTGGCCCTGGTGGGCGCCGTGTTCGCCGCGTGGGCCGCAATCGAGCGCGAGTTCTACAGCCCGTCCGCGTTCGTCGAGCGTTATATCGGCCTCCTCGCCGACCAGCGCGCGACCGACGCCCTCGCGGTGCCCGGTGTCACCGTGAGCACGGACGAGCTCGAAGGCGCCGGGCTTGCGGCCACCGCGTCCGAAGCCCTGCTGCGCGGCGCCGCCCTCGCGCCGATCTCGGACGTCCGCGTCGTCTCGGAGGAGCAGCGGGGCGAGGTGACCCTCGTCACCGTCGAGTACGACGCGCGCGGCTACCCGGGCGTGACCACCTTCGAGGTCGAGCGCGACGGCTCGATCGGGCTCGCCCCGACGTGGCGGTTCGCGAGGAGCCCGTTGGCGGTCATGAACCTCACGGTCGTCGGCTCGATGACCTTCGACGTCAACGGCTTCACGCTCGACAAGCGCCAGGCCTCGCCCGACGGGGTGGATGCCGACCCGGTCGCGCCCGTGCCGCTCCTGGTCTTCTCGCCGGGACTGTACTCGGTGTCGGTCGACAACCGCATCTCGAGCACGCCCGGGGTCGCCGTGCTCTCCGACAGCCCCTTCCATGCGATCCCGATCACGGTGCAGGCGCAGCCCACCGAGGAGTTCGTCGGCGTCGTGCAGCAGAAGGTCGAGGAGTTCCTCACCGCGTGCGCGACGCAGGAGGTGCTGCAGCCCACCGCGTGCCCGTTCGGCTACTTCGTGCAGGATCGCATCGACTCACTGCCGGCCTGGTCGATCACGCGCCAGCCCACGGTCGACGTCGCCCCCGACGGCGCCGGCTGGACGATCCTGCCGACCGAGGCGGTCGCGCACATCGAGGTCGACATCCGCTCGATCTTCGACGGCAAGGTGCGCGAAGTCAGCGAGGACCTTCCGTTCATCGTCACCGGTGCGATCTCGGTGATGCCCGACGGCAGCCTGTCGATCGTCGTCACCGGTCCCGACACGACCTGAACCGCGGCATCCGTCGTCGGCAGCGGTCGTCCCGTCGCGAGATCAGGTGATTTCACGAGGGTAGGCAGATCTCGGCCACGTCGTCCTACGCCGGTGAGATCACCTGATCTCGTGAACGGACGGGGACGGATGCCGCGGACCGCGGCGCGATCAGCGACCGGAGCGCGCCCGGGCGTCGCGGTCGGCCAGGGCAGCGAGGCGGGCGTTGTAGGCCTCGAGCTCGGCATCCCCCGTCCGATCCGCGTGCCGGTCGCGGCGCTTCGTCTCGCGCGCGTCGCTGCGGCTCCACTGGATCGCGACGGTGATCGCGAGGATGAGCGTCGGGATCTCGCCGATCGACCAGGCGACACCGCCGCCGGTGTACTGATCCTCGAGGGGCGTCGCGCCCCACGTACGGCCCATCGAGCCGAACCACTCCGCGACCATGAGCCCTTCCTGCATCATGATCGCGATGCCGAAGAACGCGTGCATCGCCATGACGCCGAGGAGGATGAGCAACCGGCCCGGATACGGCAGGCGGTACGGCACGGGATCGATCCCGATGAGGGTCAGCACGAAGAGGTACCCCGTGAGGAGGAAGTGCGCGACCATCCACTCGTGCCCGAGGTGGTCGTACAGCGACCACCGGAACAGATCGGTGTAGTAGAAGACCCACAGCGACCCGATGAAGAGCCCGGCCGCGACGAACGGGTTGGTCAGCACACGGGCGACCGGAGAATGCACGGCCCACAGGATCCACTCGCGTCCGCCGCGCGTGCCGTCGTCGCGCTTGCGGATCGCGCGCGCCGCGAGCGTCACCGGCGCGCCGGCCACCAGCAGCAGCGGAATCGCCATCGTCAGCAGCATGTGACCGATCATGTGCATGCTGAACAGGTAGTCCTGGTAGACGTTGATGACGCCTCCGGTCACCCACACCAGCAGCGCGAGGCCCGCAATCCACATGATGGTGCGGTACAGCGGCCACGTGTCGCCGCGACGACGAAGACGCCACACGCCCGCGAGGTAGAAGAACACCGCGAAGCCCGCGCCCACCGCCCACAGCAGGTCGACGTTCCACGCCGTCAGCCAGCGCTCGAGGGTGAGCTCGGGCGGCAGCGGCGCGCCCGTGAGGCGTTCCGCCGGTGTCTGCAGAGCGGGGAGTGTCGAGGCATTCGGAGGCGGCGTTCGGGCGAGGGCGGCGGCCGCACCGCTCGCGAGGCCCATCAGCACGAGTTCGAACGCGATCAGAGTCCAGAAGGGGCGGGATGCCGCATCCTGGTGCAGCCGACCGATCAGGCGCGTGCGATACCACGCGCCGAAGAGCCCGAGCGCGATGAGCGCGACGATCTTGACGCCGAGGATCACGCCGTACGGCGAGAGCAGCGCGGCCCAGTCCTGGAGGCCGATCGCTGCCCGCACCGTTCCCGAGACGGCGACGACCGCGAACGCCGCGAACGCGACGCTCGAGTAGCGCGTCACGGTGGCGGTCAGCCGCCCGCGCGACTGCAGCGGCCGCACGATGACGATGAGCAGCAGGCCGCCGAGCCATACCGCCGCGGCGATGATGTGGAGGATGAGCGCCGTCATCGCCTCGTGGTGGAACGCCTCCTCACCCGAGTGGCCCTGGGTTCCCATCGGGACGAGGGATGCCGCGGCCAGCACTGCAACGAACACGGTCGAGGTCCACGCGCGCACGGCGAAGGTCAGCACCGTGAGGGCGGCTCCGGCGATCGTCGTGATGAGCCACGTGCGGCCGAGCTCCCGCTCGACGAGGAAGCGGCCGAGCTGCCCGCCGAACTGCGGGCCGGCGTCGATGGTGGGGTTGAACGCGACGATGAAGGTGAGGAACCCGGTCGCCGCCGACGCCAGGGTGAACACCGCAGCGGAGATCGACGCAGTGTCGAGCGCGACGTCGAACTCGCGGGTACCGGCGCGCAGCGCGAACAGGGCGACCACGAGCGTGCCCACCATGCCGGCCGCCGCGAGGTTCACGAACAGCTTCGCGACCGGGAGCCCCCAGCGCGCGACGGGCCCGGGATCGGCGATCTCGAGCTGCGCGGCGCCGCCGCCGAGCG
>NZ_RRYE01000324.1 GCF_004010105.1 Microbacterium sp. CPCC 204701 | reverse complement strand
CCGCGCCGTCGGCGCCGAGCTCGCGCGCCGCCCCGCCGCGGAGAGGCCCGACGCCGTCTTCGCCGCCAACGACGTGCTGGCCCTCGGCATCCTGCAGTCGCTCGTCGCCGGCGGCGTCTCGGTGCCGCGCGATGTCGCCCTCGTCGGCTACGACGACAACGAGTTCGCCGAGGCATCCCTCATGCCGCTCACGAGCGTCCGCGCGCGACACGACGGCTTCGGAGCCACCGCGGTGGACCTGCTGTTCGAGGCCATCGAACACGGCTCGGTCACCGACCCGCAGCGCGTGTACGAGCCGGAGCTCGTCGTGCGCGAGAGCTCGCGTCGCACCGCCCCCTGACCCGCACATCCCATACGGGTACGACATCGAAGGAGAACCACGTGTCCCACTCGCAGCCGCATGAGCTGTACCGCCCGATCGAGCTGACGTTCGAAGGCACCCGCGTCGTGCCTGCCGACCGCACGCCGCTCACCGTCCGGATGCGGCACAAGGCATCCGGGGTCGAACGCGTCGCCCTGGGATTCTGGGACGGCGGCACGACCTACCGCGCACGCTTCGCCCCCGATCTCGAGGGCGCGTGGACCTGGGAGAGCGAGAGCGACGAGTCCGCGCTGAGCGGTGCGACGGGTGAGCTCGAGGTCGCACGCGGCGACGACCACGGACCTGTGCGCGTCGCGCACCGCTTCCACTTCGCCCACGCCGACGGCACGCCGTTCCGGCCCGTCGGCACGACCGCCTACAACTGGCTGCACCAGAACGAGCCGCTGTACTCCTCGACCGTCGACGCGATCGCCGACGCCGGATTCAACAAGTTGCGCTTCATGGTCTTTCCGCAGGGCGGCGGCTACATCGAGCACGTCCCCGACCTCATGCCGTTCGAGAGGACTGACGGCCGCTGGGACGTCACCAAGCCCGTGCCGGCGTTCTTCCAAAGGCTCGACAGCGCGGTGGAGCTGCTCGGCGACCGCGGCATCCAGGCGGACGTGCTGATCTACAACGCCTATGACCGTGGCCAGTTCGGCCTCAACGAGCTCACCGAGGAGGAGGACGCGATCTATCTGCGCTACCTCGTCGCGCGCCTGGCTGCGTACCCGCACGTCTGGTGGTCGCTGTGCAACGAGTTCGACCAGCTCGAGCGCCCGGCGGAGCGCTGGGACCGCACCGGCTCCCTCCTCGCCGAGATCGACCCCTACGATCATCTTCGCTCGATCCACAACTGGATCGAGCTGCACGACAACAACCAGCCGTGGATCACGCACGCGTCGATCCAGAACGGGTCGGCCACGACGGACTTCGGACGCGCGAACCTCTACCGCGACGTGTACGGAAAGCCGGTCGTGCTGGACGAGATCAAGTACGAGGGCGACATCCCCGACCGCTGGGGCCACCTCGACGCCCAGCAGCTCGTGCACCAGTTCTGGATCACGACCGTCGCCGGGTGCTACGCGTCGCACGGCGAGAGTTTCGTCACCGAGTCGGGAAGCCTCCACATGGTCGAGGGCGGGCCGCTGCGCGGCGACTCGCCGGCCCGGCTGGCGTTCCTGCGACGGATCCTCGAGGAGGTCGACGGCCCAGGCCTCGACCCAATCGACAAGTGGGACGACCCGGCCTATGTCGCGGGCATCCATCGTCGGGTGTACGTGCAGTACCTCGGCCGCAGCGCGCCCGCGACCTGGGCGTTCCGCCTGCCCATCGGCGTCCCCGGGGAGCGGCCGGAGCCCGGCGACCGGTTCGAGGTCGACGTGATCGACACGTGGAACATGACCGTCACGCCCGTCGGCCGGGTCTTCACGCTCGACGATGTGCAGCGCAACGACGCGTACGACCGCGCGTCGGCACCGGTCGACCTGCCGGAGGGCGAGGCGATCGCGCTGCGCATCACCCGCGTCGAGGACTGAGCCGTGGCATCCGTCGATCGCCTGCGCGCGTGGCGGCGCGGCCCGCGCCTCGGGACCGCGTACTACAACGAGTACCTTCCTGACCCGGGGCGGCTCGAGACCGATCTGCGGTTGATGACGGATGCCGGGATCACCTGCATCCGCGTGGGTGAATCGGTGTGGTCCACCTGGGAGCCGCGTGACGGCGAGTTCGATCTCGAGTGGCTCACGCCGGTGCTCGACCGCGCCCGCGCGCACGGCATCGACGTCATCCTCGGCACTCCGACCTACGCGGTGCCGCCGTGGCTCGCGCGCACGCACCCCGAGCTGGCGGTCGTGCGCCGCGATGGCTCGCGGGTGCCGTGGGGTGGGCGCCAGGAGGTCGACTACACCTCCGAGGTCTTCCGCGGCTACGCGGAGAGGATCATCCGCGCCGTGCTGGGCCGGCACGGGCGGCATGCGGCGGTGATCGGCGTGCAGCTCGACAACGAGGCGGGGCTGCACCTCATCCACAACGATCACGTGGTCGACCGGTTCCGGCAGTGGGTCGCGGATCGCTACGGCGACGTCGAGACGCTCAACCGCGAGTGGGGGCTGGCGTACTGGTCGCACCGCATCGGCGCGTGGGAGGAGCTGTGGGCACCCGCGGGCAACACGACGCCCGCGTACGACCTGGCGTGGCGGCGGTTCCAAGCCGAGCAGACCGCGCAGTTCATCGGCTGGCAGGCCGGCATCGCGCGCCAGCTCGTGGCCGACGACACGTTTCTCACGACCTGCATCGCGTACCAGCGGCCCGCGATGGACGACGTCGCCGTCGGTGCCCGCCTCGACATCGCCAGCGGCAACGCCTACTACCTCGCGCAGGACGCGCTCGACCTCGACCGCGAGGGAGCCGGCGGCCAGTGGTACGCCGACGACGTGCCGCAGCTCGTGCTGATGGCCGACCGCATGCGCGCCACCCGCGAGGGACCGTTTCTCGTCACCGAGACCGGCGCCGCCTCGATCGGCCCGGCGTGGCTCACACGGCCGCCCTACGACGGACAGCTCGCGCAGGCGGCGTGGCTGCTCGTCGCGCGCGGTGCGCGGCTCGTGTCGTACTGGCACTGGCACACCCTCCACTCGGGCGCCGAGGTGCACTGGGGCGGCATCCTCGGGCACGACCTCGAGCCGGGGCGCATCCACCGCGAGATCTCGGGCATCGGTGCGCAGTTCGCCGTTGCGTCCGAATGGCTGGCCGATGCCGAGCCGGACGCCGACGTAGGCATCGTGTACGCGCACGACAGCGAGTGGGTGACGGCGTTCGAGCCGCCGCTGGCGTCGGGGGGCGGGCCCGACCGTACGTCGTACGCCCGGATCGTGGGCGCGTTCGGTCGCGCGGCCGTCGACGCCGGGCTGCAGGTCGGCTCTGTGAACGAGCGGCAGCTGCCCGAGGCGAGCGAGCTCCTCGCGCGGTTCCCGGCGCTGATCGTCGCGGGGCTCATCACCGCGTCCGACCGGACGCTCGCCGTGCTCGAGGAGTACGCGCGACTCGGCGGCCGGTTGATCGTGGGACCCCGCACCGGGTACGGCGACGACGACGGACGCATGCGCGGCGTGGCCGC
>NZ_RRYE01000323.1 GCF_004010105.1 Microbacterium sp. CPCC 204701 | reverse complement strand
GTCGCAGCCCTCGCCGCTCGTGCCGCGCCCGAACAGCCCGGCACGGTCGCCGAGCGCGAGCATGGCGACGTCCGCACCCTGTGCGGCGGCCACGGCGCCCGCGATGCCGTCGGTCTCGCCGCCGTCCACCGTCGTGCCGGCGGTATGCGTCACCGCGGCGGCCGGGAACTCGTTTCGCACCGCCTCGAGCAGCGTCGGGATGCGGATGCCCATCGCGACGCCGGGATGCTGCGTCACCACGTGCGTCGGGAACGAGTAGCAACCCAGCATCGCGTAGGGGTCGTCGGCGTTGGGTCCGATCACGGCGATCCGGTCCGGCGCCCCGAGCGGGAGGGTGCCGTCGTTGCGCACGAGCACGACCGCCTCTTCGGCGAGGCGCGCCGCGAGCGTGCGGTTCGCGGGCGGATCGAGGTCGATGCTGCCGCGCAGCGCCTCGAGGTCCGACAGGTCGACGCCTGCCAGCGCCGGGGGCACCGCCGACCAGTCGGCGGTGAGCAGTCCGAGCTCGCCCTTCTGGGCGAGCACGCGCCGCAGCGCGGTGTCGATGAGCCGCTCGTCGATCGCCCCCTCCTCGACGGCGCGGCGCAGTGGCTCGCCGAACGTGTTGACGGTGGGCAGCTCGACGTCGATGCCCGCCGCGAGCGCCTGGCCCGCGGCATCCGCCCACGTCTCGGCCACGCCGTGCAGCAGCTTCAGGAACGCGATCGAGAAGTAGTCCGCGACGACCGTGCCCTCGAAGCCCCAGTCGTCGCGCAGCAGCTCGGTGAGCAGGCTCCGGTCGGCCGCGGTCGGGATGCCGTCGATGTCGGCGTACGAGTTCATCACGCTGCGCACGCCGCCGTCGCGCACCGCCATCTCGAACGGCGGCAGCAGCACGTCGTTCAGCTCGCGCTGACCGATCGACACCGGAGCGAGGTTGCGGCCCGCCTTCGAGGCGGAGTACCCGACGAAGTGCTTGAGCGTCGCGACGATGCCGGCCGATTCGAGGCCCTGCACGTACGCAGTGGCGATCGTGGCGACGAGGTGGGGGTCTTCGCCGATGGTCTCTTCGACGCGACCCCAGCGCAGGTCGCGCACGACATCGAGGACGGGGGCGAGTCCCTGGTGCACGCCGACCGAGCGCATGTCGTCGCCGATGCGGCGCGCCATCTCGCCGACGAGCGCCGGGTCGAACGTGGCGCCCCACCCGAGCGGCACCGGGTACGCCGTGGCGCCCCACGCGGCGAAGCCCGCGAGGCACTCCTCGTGCGCGACGGCCGGGATGCCGTGACGGGATGCCTCGCGGATCCGCTGCTGCGTGCGCATGAGGCTGAGCGCGCCCATGGCCGGGTCGATCGGCCGGGTGCCGAACGGCCGCGTCAGCTGGCCGAGGCCCTGCGGAAGCAGCTCGTCGAAGTCGATGTGCTGATCCATGTCGTGCTGGTGCGGTGCGACGTCG
Organism: Microbacterium sp. CPCC 204701; assembly: GCF_004010105.1. Classification (GTDB taxonomy): domain Bacteria; phylum Actinomycetota; class Actinomycetes; order Actinomycetales; family Microbacteriaceae; genus Microbacterium. Next base: position 2,048 of record NZ_RRYE01000323.1, on the reverse strand, counting down.
CCGCCGCCGTCGTCGGCTCCGACCCACACGCCGTACAGCTGCGCGATCTTCTCTTCGAGGGTCATCCTCGCGATGAGCCCTTCGACATCCGTCGTGTCCGTCATCGTCGCGACGGCCTGGACGCTCTCGTCCATGGTCATCCCTTCACCGCCCCGGTCAGTCCGCCGACGATGCGCTTCTCGGCGACGAGGAAGAACGCCAGCGCCGGAATCATCGCCAGCGATGTGTACGCCAGGATCGCTCCGGTGTTCTGCGAGTACTGGCTGGAGAACTGGGTCACCCCGAGCGGAAGCGGCCACAGCTCCTGCGGGAGGCTTCCGGTGCTGATCACGAGAAGCGGCAGCAGGTATCCGTTCCAGCTCGCGACGAACGCCAGGATGCCGACCGTGATGAGGCCGGGCTTGGCCAGCGGCAGCATGATGCGCCAGAAGAACCCGATGCGCGTGGCGCCGTCGATCATCGCCGCCTCTTCGAGCTCGGCCGGGATCGCGCGCAGGAACGGCACCAGGATGATGATCGTGGTAGGCAGCGCGAACGCGATGCCCGGGATGATCACCCCCAGGTACGTGCCGTGCAGGCCGAGTGTGCGCAGCAGCAGCGTCAGCGGGAGCGCGGCGACGGTGAGCGGGAACATGAGGCCGGCCGCGAACAGGGTGTACAGGCCGTGGCGGCCGCGGAACTCGTAGCGCGCCAGGACGAACGCGGCCATGATGCCCGCGATCACGACGCCGACGGTGGTCGAGACCGCCAGCACCGTGCTCGCGAAGACGTTGCCCCAGAACCGCGGAGCGCCGAGCACCTCGACCCAGTTCTGCAGGGTCCACGGGTCGGGCAGCCCCGCCGGGTTCGCGTTGATGTCGGCCGTGGTGCGCAGGCCGCCCATGAAGACGTAGAGCACCGGGCCGACCGCGATCGCCGCGATGACGAGCGCGACGAGATAGACCAACGGCTGGCCCCAGTCGAACCCGCGCCGGACCGGCTGGACCTCGCGCGGCTGCGTGCTGCCGGTGACGATGGTGGTGGTGGCCGACATGTCAACGCACCTCATTCTTGCTGCGGGCGCCGGGCTCTCGCCCGCGAGTGGCGCGGGATCCCGTGATCGAACCCGCGAGGTCGCGGCGCAGCGCGAGGCGCTGGTAGACGAGGGCGATGACGAGCGAGATGACGAACAGGATCACGGCGATCGCGCTGCCGTAGCCGGGCTGCCCGGCGAACTGCCCCTGCTGCACCATGTAGGTCGCCATGGACTCGGTGCCGATCCGCCGCACTGCCGGCGCGACGGTGACCCAGATCATGTCGAAGACCTGGAGCGAGCCGATGATCGACAGGAAGGCCCAGATGCGGATGGTGGGCCCGAGCAGCGGCAGGGTGATGTACCGCTGGATCTGCCACCAGCTCGCGCCGTCGATGGCAGCGGCCTCGGCGAGCTCGTCGGGGACTCCCTGGAGGCCTGCGAGCATCAGCAGGATCGCGAATCCGATGTACTTCCAGGTGAGGATGAAGAAGATCGTCCACAGCGCGAGCGTGGGATCGGCGAGCCAGTTCTGGGCGAGGGCGCCGAGGCCGATCGCCTCGAGGGTCGCGTTGACCGCGCCGGCGGGCTGCAAGATGAGCCGCCACGACAGGCCCGCGATCACCTCGGCGAGGACGTACGGCACGAAGATCAGCAGGCGGAACACGCTGCGGCCGCGTAGGCGCCGGTTCAGGAGGAGCGCGATGCCGATCGCGATGGGTCCCTGCACGAGCAGCGACATGACGAGGATGAAGAACGTATTGCCGATGGCGCGCTGGAACTCGGGTGTCGTGAGGGCGCGCACGTAGTTGTCGAGGCCGATGAATCGCGCCGAGTCGGCGAGGTGCGACCACTGGAAGGCGGGCGGCAGGTTGTAGAGGCTGTACACGGCCGCGAGGATCACCGGCAGGATCACGAAGCCCAGGAACAGCACGAGGGCGGGTGTGACGAAGAGGACGATCTCGAAACGCTTGCGCGCCTCGCCGCGCCGGGGCCGGCGCGCGGGTGCAGGGCCCGGGCCCGCGGCGACCGCGGG
>NZ_RRYE01000322.1 GCF_004010105.1 Microbacterium sp. CPCC 204701 | reverse complement strand
CTCGACGAGACGGCGTTCCATCCGGTCGACACGGCGTGGCCCGACCAGCCCGCCGACCGCGGCGTGCTGCTCGCCGGCGGCACCGAGATCGCCGTGGTCGACGCGGTCGTGGGCGCCGTGCAGGACGGCGACCTGCTCCTCGGCGCGGACGTGCCCGTGCGCACCGGCACGCCCGGATGGACGTTCGTCGTCGTGCACCTGGTGGAGGGCGACCCGCTCGCGGCGGGCGACAGGGTCGAGGTCCGCGTGGACGCCGACCATCGCGCCGCCCTGTCGACGGGGCACACGGCGTGCCATCTCGCTGCACTGGCCCTCGACGCCGCGCTCGCCGACGCGTGGCGCAAGGACGCGCCGCTGGACGCGCGCGGAGCTCCGGCGTTCGACGCGCTGGCGATCCGGGAGTCGCGCATCCTCCCGAACGGATCGCACGACCTTTACCGAATCGGCAAGTCGCTGCGCCGCAAGGGCTTCGATCCCGCGGCTCTCGACGACCTCGGTGCGCTCGCCGCCCGCGTCCAGGCGCAGCCGGCCTCGTGGCTGGAGTCGGGGGCAGATGTGCGCGTCGATCGCGACGGAGACCTGCTCGCCGACCGACGCTCGTGGGTGTGCGAGCTCCCGGGCGGCGCGGTCCGCATCCCGTGCGGCGGAACCCACGTCGACTCGCTCGCCGACATCGCAGCCATCACCGTCTCCTTCGCGCTGACCGCCGTCGACGGCGGTTCCGAGCTCGTCATGACGACGACCGCGACCCCGCGGGACGGCGGATCCCGCACCCGGGCGGACGAGTCATGGCGATGACGCTGCCCGAGCTCGCCGAGGCCGGACTCCTGGATTCGGGCTGGGCGGCGGCACTGGCCCCCGTCGCCCCCGACATCGCCGCGCTCGGTGAGCGCCTCCGCTCCGAGGTCGCGGCGGGCCGCCGCTTCCTGCCGGCGGGCGACCGCGTGTTGCGCGCCTTCCAGAGGCCGCTCGACGACGTCAAGGTGCTGATCGTCGGACAGGACCCGTACCCGACGCCGGGCCACCCCATCGGTCTGTCGTTCGCCGTCGACGAGCACGTGCGCCCGCTGCCGCGGAGCCTCGACAACATCTACAAAGAACTCGAGTCCGATCTCGGCATTCCACGTGCGCCGCACGGCGACCTGTCGGCCTGGAGCGACCAGGGCGTCATGCTGCTCAATCGCGTGCTCACCGTCGCGCCCGGTTCGCCGGGATCCCATCGCGGCTGGGGCTGGGAGAATGTGACCGAGCACGCCATCCGCATGCTCGTGGCACGCGATCGCCCGCTCGTGGCGATCCTGTGGGGCCGGGATGCCGCGAATCTGCGCCCGCTGCTCGGCGCGACGCCGATCATCGAGTCGCCGCATCCGTCGCCGCTCTCGGCGAGCCGTGGGTTCTTCGGCTCGCGCCCGTTCTCACGGGCGAACGAGATGCTCGCCGGGCTCGGCTCCGCGCCGGTCGACTGGGCTGTGCCCGCGACCGTCGACGTCGCAATGGGCGTATAGGGGACCGTCATGCTCGAGGAGGAATACGACCGGGACCGCCGGCGCCTGCCGCGGCACCTCCGGCGCAGGCACGAACCGGAGCGCGACTTCTCGTTCGACATCCGCCCGGCCGAAGACCGCGACATCCCCCACATCCGCGAGATCTACAACCACTACGTGACCAACTCCGTCGTCACCTTCGACGAGGACACCTGGTCGATCGCGCAGTGGCGCGAGAAGCTCGAGCACCTGCAGCGGCTCGGGCTGCCGTTCCTCGTTGCCGAGTCGCCCACGGGGCAGATCCTCGGGTACGCGCTCGTGCAGCCGATGTCGAGCAAGTCCGCGTACCGGTACTCGGTCGAGAACTCGATCTACCTCGGGCAGGCCGCGACCGGCAAGGGGCTCGGGCGAGCGCTCCTGGTCGCCCTCATCGACGCGTGCCAGGCGGCCGGCGTCCGGCAGATGGTCGCCGTGATCAGCGACAAAGGTGCGGACGCCTCGATCGCCCTTCACGAGAAGCTGGGGTTCGTCGAGGTCGGGCGCATGGGCCGCGTCGGTTTCAAGTTCGGCCGGTGGCTCGGCACGATCTACCTGCAGAAGTCGATAAAGCCGGCGAAGAGGAGCCTGTTCGGAGGCTGACTCAGCGACCGGGGCGCTCGGGCTGCTCGACGGAGCGACTCCACTCGCGCACGGCGTCGACGAGCTCGCGCCACGCTCCGGTGAGCTGCTCGTCGGGCACCTCGGCCTCGTGCAGGTCGGCGCCGGTCCAGGACGCCCGGATCCACCACACGAACCGGTCGGGCATCGGTGCCGCGCTCTCGGGGCCGTCCGCGTCGCCGGGATGGGCTGCGCGATCCCACGGGCACCGGTCGATCAGCGAGATCCAGTCGGATGCCTCGTCTCGCGGCGGCTGCGCCGTCCATCGGCGCGTGATCCCTGCGAAGCCACCGGTGCGGGCCACGTCGACCTCCACGGTGGGGGGCGCGGGAGGACGAGTTCGCGACGGGCGTGCGGGGGCGGAGCCGGGGTCGCCTCGCTCACTGCCCTGGGTTGCTGCTGAATCGGCCATCCGCGATCACGCCGACGCCCGTCCACGCGGCGCGGACGGCGTCGACCTCCTCCGACTCTTCACCGTACTCCGCAGCCGCGGCTGCGAGGGTGGCGTGCGCGAACGCCGTGAAATCGGCCGTCGAGGTGAGGTCGCCGCCGGTGAGAGTGCGGTACCAGATGAAGCCGGCGCGCTCCCAGGCGTGCCCGCCGAGCGCCGTCGCCGCGAGGTAGAAGGCACGGTTCGGGATGCCGGAGTTGATGTGCACGCCGCCGTTGTCGTCGCGCGTCTGCACGTAGTCGCTCATGTGCGCCGGCTGCGGGTCCTTGCCGAGCACGTCGTCGTCGTACGCCGTGCCGGGCGCGGCCAGGGAGCGCAGCGCACGGCCCTGCACGGCATCCGTGAAGATCTCGCCGCCGATCAACCACGACGCCTCTGCGGCGGTCTGGCCGAGGTGATGCTGTTCGGCCAGCGCCCCGAAGACGTCGGCGATCGACTCGTTGAGCGCGCCGGACTGACCGCGATACAGCAGGCCGCCCTCGTCTTCGATGACGCCGTGGGCGAGCTCGTGCGCGATCACGGTGAGCGAGTTCGTGAACCCGGTGAACACCTCGCCGTCGCCGTCGCCGAACACCATGCGCTCGCCGTTCCAGAACGCGTTGTCGTAGTCGCGGCCGTAGTGCACCGTCGCCAGCAGCGCGCCGCCCGCGCCATCCAGGCTGTTGCGCTGATACGCGTCCCACCAGAAGTCGAACGTGGAGCCGAGCCCGTCGAAAGCCTCATCGACCGACTCGTCGCCCGTCGGCGGGTCGTCCTCGCCTCGCACCGGGACGCCGGGGAGCACCTCGCGGCCCTGCGCATCGGCGATCTCGCGGTCGGGCGCCGGCGCCGTCTCGGCCACCAGGGTGCCGCCGTCCTCGATCGACAGGCGCAGGCGCGAGCGCGTCGGGCGGTATTCGCGCGGCGC
>NZ_RRYE01000321.1 GCF_004010105.1 Microbacterium sp. CPCC 204701 | reverse complement strand
GCCGCCACCGCGCAGACGCCTTCGAGCCCGTAGGCCACGCCTTCGTCGTAGTGAAGGCGCACCGAGAGCAGCAGCGTGTGCACGAACTCCTTCTCGGCCTGCTCGATGCGCCCGAGCTGGAAGTTCAGACGCGATCGCAGGTTGCCGGCCACCGAGGTGGTGAACAGGTCGCCACCCGCTTCGGCGACCGCCGTCGCCCGGTCGAAATGCGCCAAGGCGTCGGCGGTTGCACCCCGAACCCACGCGAGGCGTCCAAGAGAGACCTCGGTGATCGCCTCCGCCCAGTCGTTTCCGAGCTCGTGCAGTCTCACGACCGCCTCGCTCAGCTCCGCCTCGGCCTTGTCGGCGTCGGGATCCGCCAGCTGCACGCGTGCGGTGGCGCGAGCGGCGAGTGCCATCGCTGCGGCATCGGCATCGCCGCACTCCGTGAACAGCCGCACGCATTCGCCGAGGCCTGCGACCACTTGCTCGCTGGGCCGCTGCCACATCTCGCCCCACAGCGCGAAGAACCACGCGACCGCCCTCGTGTGCTGCGTGATCGGCTGCTCATGCTGTTTCTCGAGCAGCTCGAGCATCCACAGCCGCACCTCGGCGAAGAAGCCGGAGATCCACCAGTAGATGAGGAGGGACCACGCGAAATCGCCGGCGTCGTCGAGCCGGTCCGTGTAGATGAGGTGGCGGACGGCCGCCCGCAGATTCGGCAGCTCGAGCCCCAGACGCGCGACGGCGTCGGCCTGGCCCGGTCCGCCGAGATCGGGCGCGACGCGCTGCACGAGCCCTCGGTAGTAGTCCGCGTGCGCCCTTCGCACGCGGTCGGCCTCACCTCGTTTCTTGAGACGGCCGACGGCGTATTCGCGGACGATGGCCAGCAGCGAGAACACCCGGCGTCCACCCACCTCGTGCTGCGCGACGAGGGAGCCGTCGACGAGGGCGGCGAGCCCGTCGAGAGCCTCACCCTCCCACGAACGGCCCGCCCCCATGGCCTCGACGGCCTCGAGGGTGAAGCGAGTGGCGAACACGCCCAGGTCTTCCAGCAGGTCGCGGTGCACCTCCGGCAGCAGGCTCACGCTCCAGTCGATCGTCGCGCGCATCGTGCGGTGTCGCTCGGGCAGATCGCGCACCGCGGCCGTCAGCAGCGGCAGGCTCTCCTCGAGCCTTTCGGCGATGCCGGCCGGACTCAGGATCCGCACTTTGGCCGCGGCGAGCTCGATCGCCAGCGGCAGGCCGTCCAGCGCGCGACAGATGTCGGCGAGGTCGCCGGCGTTGCCCGGGGTGACGTCGAACCCCGGCCGGATCGCCTGGGCCCGATCGACGAACAGCGCGACGGCTGCGGAGCGGGTCGTGACGTCGAGGCTCGCCGGCTGGCGTCCGGCCGGAGTGGTGAGGGTCGGCACCTCGTACACGCGCTCGCCGCGGATGCGCAGCACGATGCGACTGGTCACCAGGAATGTCGCCGTCGGTGCGGCGCTGTACAGCCGCACGAGCACAGGGGCGGCATCGACGATCTGCTCGAAGTTGTCGAGGACGATCAGCACCTTGCGGTCGGCGAGAGCGTGCGCGATGCGCTCCTCCAGCGCGGCTTCGCCGTTGTCGCGGATGCCGAGATAGTAGGCGATCGTCGGCAGCAGCAGTCCGGACTCGAGTACTCCTTCGAGCAGCACGAAGTACACGCCGTCGGGGAAGAGGTCTCCGCATGCCAGTGCAGTCTCGATGGCGAGCCGGCTCTTGCCGATCCCGCCGGCGCCGATGAGGCTCACGACACGGTCTGTGCCGCGAGCGAGGAGGTCGCGCACGGCTGCGATGTCGGCATCCCGCCCGATCGTCTTCGTGTAGGGCACGGGCACCCTGCCGACCAAGGACGCTCCTGCGCTTGCCGGATCGGGGTCGTCGGTGGTGCGGGATTGGTCGAAGCGTTCGGCCAGGAGCATGGCGAGGTCTGCGGCGACCTGGTCTTCGAGGTCTTCGGCGGTGTCGAAGTGCAGGTATGCGGCGGTGTCGTCGGCTTGGATGCGTGCGATGAGCTGGGCGAGGCGTTCGTCGCGGTGGTCGGCGGTTTTGAGGTAGATGAGTTTCGGCATGGCTTTCGGGGCGAGGTTGTACTCGTCCTCGAGGCCCGAGATCTGTTCGTCGGGTGCGATCCAGCCGTAGCTGGAGCCGTAGATGCCGATGAAGACGTCGCTTTGTGCGAGGTAGGAGCGGTAGAGCTCTCGTGGGGGGTGGGGTCGGGCGCCGAGCTCGAACATCACGGGGGCGAGTCGGAGCTTCTCGACGGCGGCCTTGACCGCTGCGCGTTCGCCGGAAAGCTCGCGCAGTGTAGAACTCACGAACACCCGGATCCGCTGATCGGGAGTGCGGATCACGGGGTGTCCCACCCCAGTCATGTGCACATCATGGACCCTGCGGGGCGGTTTCCGCTATGACTTCGCATGCATTGCGTGTGGCCACCGGGGGTGCTCCAACCCTCCATTCGGGTGGGGGTCCGGGCGCCAGGACTCTTCGGCGACTGCGACTTCTCGCGGTGAGACGGCAGGCGAACCCCGCCTTTCGGAGGGGACCCGGTCCTCAGGACGCAGGGGCGTGGTTCGCTTGCATCATGACATTGGCGAGCGCCCTGCGCGAGCAGGGCCGCAGGATGCGTGGTGTGACGATGGCCGAGCCGGCGGCGGACGATCTCGACGCGGGCCCCGGCGCCCGACTGGTCCTGTTCGGACCAGGGGACTCCTCCACGGCGGGCCGCCGCGTGCGCAGGGCGAAACTGCTGGCGATGCGTCCGGTCGACCCTACGGTCGAGGTGGCCCCGCCCCCCGGCATCGACGACGGCGTGCACTGGGAGTATCTCCAGGCCGACGACCGCGCACTGCTCGTGCGCACCCGGGACTTCACCGACCCCGACGAGGCGCGGTGGGATGCCGACCGCGTCTTCGCGACCGGGCGGCCGCCTCGCGCGGTGTTCGTCCGCGACGAGGCGACGGCGCAGCTGTCGTGGTGGCTGATGCGCGGAGACGAGCCGCTGATCGTCGCCTCGCGCGTATGGCTGCGCAGTCAGCGCCCCGCGGTCGTCCGCCACGCGCGCAGCGCCCTGCTCGCGCTGGTGACCGATCCCCGATGGGGTTCGTACGCCGGCTGACCCTACGGGTTGAGGCCCCGTTGAAACGCCCACAGCGCAAGCTGCGTGCGATCGGCGGCGCCGGTCTTGTCGAGCATGTTGCCGATGTGCCACTTCACGGTGTTCTCGCCGAGCCCGAGGCGCGCGGCGATCTGTTTGTTGCTGAGTCCGTCGGCGAGCGCCGTCACGACCTCGAGCTCCCGCTCGGTGAGCACCTCGGTCAGCCCGAGCTCGTTGAGCGGGCGGGATGCCGGAGCCGAGACCGCGCCTGGAATGCCGGGTGTCTTCGGGGGCGCTGCGGGTCGGCGGGTGCCGCGGGCGCCTTCGCGGCTGCGCGCCCGGCTGCTGCCCCGCGCGTAGTCGGCGATGAGCCGCTGACGCACGGCGGGGGACTGC
>NZ_RRYE01000320.1 GCF_004010105.1 Microbacterium sp. CPCC 204701 | reverse complement strand
GCGATGCGTCGCGGGCGGGCCGACGGCACGGCGCTCAGCGTCGGCGCGCAGGCGCTGGCCGCGGTGCCGGTCGTGTGGGCCGGAATGATGCTCGTGGTCGTGTTCGCGGTGTGGCTCGGGTGGCTTCCCGCGCAGGGCTTCCCGCGCGCGGGCTGGGCCGACCCGTGGGCGGCGCTGCGGTCGCTGATCCTCCCGGCCCTCACGATCGGCATCGTCGAGGGCGCGATGCTGCTGCGCTTCGTGCGCAGCGCCACGCTGCAGGCGGTGGGGCAGGACTTCGTGCGCACCGCGGCGGCGAAGGGTCTCACGCGCGACGCCGCCCTCATCCGCCACGGCCTGCCGGTGGTCGGCCTGTCGGTCATCACGGTGCTCGGGCTCCAGGTCGCCGGCATCATCGTCGGCGCCGTCGTCATCGAACAGCTCTTCTCCCTCCCCGGCATCGGCCGCATGCTCGTCGCCGACGTCGGGGCGCGTGACCTGCCGAAGGTGCAGGGCGAGCTGCTTGCGCTCACCGGCTTCGTGCTCGTCGTCGGCTTCGTCGTCGACCTCGTGCATCGCCTCATCGACCCCCGGCAGCGGGAGGCGGCATGAGCCCTTCGACGAGCTCAGGGAGCTGGCCAGGGACTGCGGAGACGGATGCCGCGACGGCGCGCTCCGAGCCTCGTCGGCGCTCGCGCTGGGCGTGGCTCGGCCGGCTGTGGGCTCTGTCGACCGGGCGGTTCGGACTCGTCGTCGTGGGCGTGGTCGTCGTCACGGCGATCGTCGCGCGGTTCTGGACTCCGTTCGACCCGCAGCAGGTCGAGATCTCGAACCGCTGGGCCGGCCCGGGCTGGCCGCACCTCTTCGGCACCGACGGCTCGGGACGCGACATCCTGAGCCTGGTCATCGCCGGGGCGCACACGACGATCCTCGTCGCCGTCGGGGCGGGGATCGTCGCCACGGTCATCGGCATCGCATTCGCCGCGCTCGGCGCGCTGACGGCGCGGTGGCTGCGCGAGTCGGTCGCGGTGCTCGTCGACATCCTCATCGCGTTCCCGGTGCTCATCATCGCGATGATGATCTCGGCGGTGTGGGGCGGGTCGCTGTGGGTCGTGATCTGGGCGGTCGGCATCGGCTTCGGCGTCAACATCGCCCGGGTCACTCGTCCCGAGCTGCGACGCGTGCTGCACAGCGACTTCGTGCTCGCGGGCCGCGCGGCAGGGCTGACGGCGGCGCAGAACCTGTGGCGGCACCTGATGCCGAACGTCGCGCCGGTGTTCATCGTGCAGCTGTCGTGGGGCATGGCGGTCGCGGTGCTCGCCGAGGCGGGCCTGTCGTATCTCGGCTTCGGCGCCCCGGTCACCGAGCCGTCGTGGGGGCTGCTGCTGGCGCAGCTGCAGCAGTTCATCACCGTCTACCCGCTGTCGGTGGTGTGGCCGGGGCTCGCGATCACCCTCACCGTCCTCGGCCTCAACCTCCTCGGCGACGGACTGCGCGAGGCGACCGATCCCACGCTCTCGCGCAGCCCCTTCGCCACGCGCCGCGCGCGACTTCACATCCCCGAGGTGGTCTCATGAGCCTCGAGGTGCAGGATCTGACCGTCGACATCGACGGGCGCCGTCTCGTCGACGGCGTGTCGTTCGCCGTGCCGGACGGCGCACGCGTCGGGCTCATCGGCGAGTCGGGGTCGGGCAAGTCCCTCTCCGCGCTCGCGATCCTCGGGCTCCTCCCCGACGCCGCGCACGCGACGGGCAGCATCCGCTGGAACGGGCGCGAGATCCTCGGCCTCGCCGACCGCGCGCTCGCGCAGCTGCGCGGCGACGAGATCGGCATCGTCTTCCAGGAGCCGCGCACGGCGCTCAACCCGATCCGCACCGTGGGACGCCAGATCGCCGAGTCGATCCGCATCCACGAGGGGCTGTCGAAACGGGATGCCGCCGCCCGCGCCGTCGCCGAGGCCTCCCGCGTCGCCCTGCCCGATCCCGAGCGCATCGTCGCGCGGTACCCGCATCAGCTGTCGGGCGGGCAGCGCCAGCGCGTCGCGATCGCCATGGCTCTCGCGTGCCGCCCGCGGCTGTTGATCGCCGACGAGCCGACGACGGCGCTCGATGTGACGATCCAGGCCGAGATCCTCGACCTCCTGCTGTCGCTGGTCGAGGACGACGGCATGTCGCTCGTCTTCATCACGCACGACCTCGCGGTGCTGTCGCAGATCGCGACCCACGGCGTGGTCCTCGAGGACGGGCGCGTCGTCGAGGAGGCGCCGGTGTCGCGGCTGCTCACTGCTCCGGCATCCGTCGTCACGCAGGGCCTCCTGCGCGACGCGACGGCGACGCTGTGGCGGCCGGGGGGTCGCTCGTGAACGCCGGGGGCCTTGGGCGAAGCCCCCAAGGAGACAGCCGCATGACCACGCTGATCCGGGCGCGGGGCCTGACCCGCCGCCATCCCGCCCCCAAGACGCGGCTGTTCGGCCCGCGGGCCTTCACGACGGGACTCGAGGATGCCGACCTCGACGTGCGCGAAGGCTCGGCGGTGGGCATCATCGGCGAGTCGGGCTCGGGCAAGTCGACGCTCGTGCGGCTGCTGCTCGGGCTCGACACCCCGACCGCCGGCACCATCGAGTTCGACGGGCGCCCTGTCGACGCCGGCGCCCCCGCGCGGTCGCTGCACTGGCTGCGGCGCCAGACCGGGATCGTGTTCCAGGATCCCTATGCCTCGCTCGATCCGCGCATGAGCGTCGGCCGCATCGTCGGCGAGCCGCTGTGGGCTCTCGGGATCGAGGGCGACCGGCGCGCCCGCGTGCGTGAGGTGCTCGAGGACGTCGGACTCGAGCCCGACATGGCCGAGCGCTTCCCCCACGAGTTCTCGGGCGGGCAGCGTCAGCGCATCGCGCTCGCCCGCGCGATCGTGCACCGCCCGCGCGTGCTGGTCGGCGACGAGCCGCTGTCGGCGCTGGACGTCACCGTGCGTGCGCAGATCCTCGGGCTGCTGGGAGAGCTCCGCGCCCGCGCCGGGCTGACGCTGCTCCTGGTGTCGCACGACATCGGCGTGGTGCAGAACCTCTGCGACGAGGTCATCGTCATGAAGGACGGCCACGTCGTCGAGGAGGGCCCCACCGAGAAGGTGCTGCTGCAGCCCCAGGTCTCGTACACGCGGCGGCTGCTGGCCTCGATCCCCGTGGTCGACCCCGCCGTCTGAGCCGCCCGGTGCCCGCTCTCGCTGCTGAATCCTGCTCGGGCTGTCGAATCATTCAGCCGCGTGAGCAGGATTCGACCACGCGACGAGATCGCCGCGCGGATGAACGCCCACGTCGGGCCCCGACGCTAGGTTCGGAGCATGGCACCCGCGATCGTCCCTCCGTATCTGCTCGCACGCATCGCCGCCATGCAGGAGCCGGAGTGGGCGCGGGCGGCCGAGGCGGCGCGGTCGACGCTCTCGGCGCCGCGCGAATACCGCCCGACGCGCTCGCGCCTGCGCCTGTCGATCGAGGACGGCGGCACCCTGGTGGCCGAGACGGCGCCGGCGCC
>NZ_RRYE01000032.1 GCF_004010105.1 Microbacterium sp. CPCC 204701 | reverse complement strand
CCGGCAGCAGGACCGTCGCCCGCGTGCTCGCGGCGGTCGCATCTCGCTCGGACCGCCTGGTCGCCCGCACGCTCGCGGGCGTCGACGCACTGCAGGTGCCGGAGCGGCAGGGCCGCCTGCGCGTGGTGACGCCGCGCCTGATCGACGCCGCGCACCGACACGGCGTCGAGGTGCACGTGTGGACCGTCAACGAGCCCGACGATATGCACCGGCTCGTCGCGATGGGTGTCGACGGCATCGTCACCGACCGCACCGACGTCGCGCTGAAGACGTTAGCCTGAGAGGACCCGAGAACGAGCGCGGAAGACCTCCGCGCACCCGCTGTGCATCCACTGTGAAATCCTGAGGAACCCCCTCCGTTCGGATGATCCCCCCAGGTCTCACCGTTATACCTGTACAGCGACGAGAGGACCACACAATGGCAGACCGCAGTCTGCGCGGCATCCGACTCGGCGCCCAGAGCCTACAGAGCGAAGAGGGCGTCGTGTTCCATGAGCGCGCACAGCACATCTACACGTGCACGTCTTGCGGACGTGACACCACCCTGACCTTCGCGGCCGATGCCGAGGTCCCCCCGGCATGGGAGTGCCGCACCTGTGGCGCCGAGGCGCTGCTCCGCGTCGGCGACAGCACCGCCACCGTCGACCACTCTGGCGACAAGACGCCCCGCAGTCACTGGGACATGCTGCTCGAGCGCCGCACCCTCCCCGAGCTCGAGGAACTGCTCGAAGAGCGCCTCGCCTACGTGCGCGCGCGCCGCGGCGCCGGCGAAGACATGACCGTCGACAAGCTCAGCGCCTGACGACGCGTCCGACGCGCAACGCCGACCCTACGGGGTCGGCGTTTTCGCGTGCCGCTGACGCAGCGCAATGATCCCGCCGACAGCGGCAAGTCCCGCGACACTCCCCCACGACAGCAGCGCGTCGATCCACGGCCCCAGGACGACCGCCGGCGTAAGCCCGGTGCGCAGGGGCACGTCGGTCAGCATGCTGCCGGGCTCGTCCGCAGGCAGTCCGTCGATCGTGCTGCCGTCGGGGGCGATGACCTGACTCGTACCCACCGTCGACAGGTTCACCACCGCCCGGCCGGTCTCGATCGCGCGCAGTCGCGCGACGGCCAGCTGCTGCAGGTTCTCGTCGGTGCCGCGGAAGTCCGCGTTGTTCGTCTGGAACAGGTACAGCTCCGCCCCGTCGACGGCGCCCTCCCGGATGAGCGAGTCGTAGATGACGTCGAAGCAGATCGCGAGGCCCGCCGGCGTTCCGTCGATGTCGAAGACCGGAGGGTTCGTCCCCGGGGTGTAGTCACGCCCGATCATCCGGATGAGGTCGGGCGCGATGGATTCGTAGAAGTCCCGGTCGGGGACGTACTCGCCGAAGGGCACCGGGTTGCGCTTGTCGTACGTCTGCTCGATGCCCGCACCCACCCGCCAGAGGAATGACGTGTTGAAGTACTCGTCTCCGCGCAGGTCGATGAGGTTGGCCACCAGGGGCGCGTCCAATTCCCGGGAGACGCGGTCGAGCGCGGCCGCCGCGCCCCGCGACTCGGCGGGATCCAGGTCGACGCCGCCCTCTGGCCACAGCACGACGTCGACATCCTCTTCGCCGAATAGCGGCCGCGTCGCCTCATACTGGGACTCGAGCACGTCTCCGGCACGGCGCTCGTCGAAGTACCCCGCCGGCCCGTTCCCCTGGACGCTCGCGACCCGCATCGTTCCCGACGCGGTGGTCGCCCAAGCGGGTACGACCGCGAACGTCGCGACGAGCGTGGCCAGCACGGCCACGGGAAGAAGATCGCGGATGCCCCGATGGCGCCCCGCGCGCGGCACCCGCACGACCTCGATCGCGGCCGCGGCGAGCGCGACGACGAGGAAGGTGATCCCCGCAGTGCCTGTCCACGACACCACCTCGGCGAACGGTCCGCTCACCTGGGTCGTGCCGACGCGGCCCCACGGGAACCCGCCGTAGGGGAACCCCCCGGTGACAGCCTCACGCGCCGTCCACAGGCCCGCCACGAGCACGGCAGTCATCAGCATCCGTCGGCGTCTCGATGTCGTGACGTGGGAAACCCAGCGGTAGGCGAGCGCGATGAGTGCCGCCCCCGCAGCGACGAAGAGGGACTCGAACCCCGACAGCGCCAGCCACGGTACCGGGCCCACCCACTCCGCGGTGAAGTCCACGTTCAGGAGGTAGAACGCGAGACCGTACGCCAGCCCGGCAAGGAGAGCGCCGCCGAGGCGTCGCCCGATCAGCGCGACCAGGGCCAGCGCGACGGAGATGAATGCCATGGGCCACCACGCGACCGACGGGAAGGCGACGTCGAGGAGGACGCCGCCGACCGCCGAGACGGGCACGGCTGCCCACAGCGGCAGGAGAGGGCGCAGCGGAGCGGCTTCGGGCACGGAGACAACCCTAAGCGAGCGCCACGGCGACCGGCTCAGACACCCGAGTAGGCGACGATGCCGCGCCGCACGGCGTCGAGGGCCTTGCGAGCTGTTCCCGCGATCGGCTGTTCGGCGACCAGCGACAGTTGGTCCAGCAGGTCGATCGTCTGCTTCGCCCACCGCACGAAATCACCCGCGGCCATGTCGGCCTCGCCGAGCACGCGGTCGAGCATGCCGTCGCGCGCCCACATATGCATCGCGGTCGCGAGCCCGGATGAGATCGGCTCGGACCCCGGCAGGTGGTGCTCGCGCTCCAGGTCGTCCAGCCGCTGCCACAGGTCGAGCGTCGCCGTGAAGGCCGCGCGGAACGGCCCGCGCGGCAGGCCGCGCTCCCCCGGCCCCGCATCGTCGCGCCGAGGCTCGTAGACCAGCGAGCACGCCAGCGCGGCCAGCGACGCGGCATCCAGGTCTTTCCAGAGGCCCCGGCGCAGCGATTCGGCCACGAGGAGATCCCGCTCGCCGTAGATGCGCCGCATCGTGCGTCCGGAGGGCGTGAGGGCCGCAGTGCCGTCGTCGGCGACCCGCACGTACTCCAGCTCGCCCAGCACGTCGACGACGCGGTCGAAGATGCGGGCGACCGTCCCGGTGCGCGTCTCGATCTGGTGACGCAGCCTGTCGATCTCGCGCTTGAGCTTCCAGTACCGCTCGGCCCACCGCGCATGCTGCTCGCGGTCAGGACACCCATGACACGGATGCCGCTGCATCCGCTTGCGCAGGCTCGAGATCTGACGCTGCCGCTCGTCGCGCGTGCGCCGCGACGCGTTCGCGTTCGCGTCCTTGCGGTTGAGCTTCTCGATGTCGCTGAGCTCCCGCCGGATCGACGAGTACTCGGTGAAGTCGCCGCGATCGCACGTCATCGCCTTCTGATAGCCCGCCAGCGAGTCCTCCTGGTCGCGCACCTGGCGTGCGAGGCCGACCACCGCGCGGTCCGCCTGGAACTGGGCGAACGACGACTCCAGGATCTCGCGGGCGCGGGCCCTGCCGAACTGGTCGATGAGATTCACTGCCATGTTGTACGTCGGACGGAAGCTCGAGTTCAGCGGGTACGTGCGCCGCGAGGCGAGAGCCGCCACCGCCTGAGGGTCGAGTCCTTCTGTCCACTGGATGACCGCGTGGCCCTCGACGTCGATTCCGCGCCGGCCGGCACGACCGGTGAGCTGGGTGTACTCCCCCGAGGTGATGGCCACGCGCGCCTCGCCGTTGAACTTCTCGAGCTTTTCGAGCACGACAGTGCGTGCGGGCATGTTGATGCCGAGCGCGAGCGTCTCGGTGGCGAACACCACTTTCACGAGCTTGCGCCGGAACAACTCCTCAACGACCTCTTTGAAGGCCGGCAGCAGGCCCGCGTGGTGCGAGGCGACGCCGCGCTCGAGGTTGTCGAGCCACTGCCAGTAGCCGAGCACGGCCAGATCCTCGTCGGGCAGCGAGCGCGTGCGCTCCTCGACGATCGCGCGGATCTCACGGCGCTCGTCCTGCGACGTCAGCCGCACGCAGCCCCGCCGCACCTGCTGCACCGCGGCGTCGCAGCCGACGCGGCTGAAGATGAAGAAGATCGCCGGAAGGAGGTTCGATCGCGAGAGCAGTTCGACGACGTCCGGCCGGTCGAGCCGTTCGACGCGCTGGACGTTCGCCGAGCGGACCGGCCGCTTCACCCCGCGGTTCGGGCGGCGACGGGATGCCTCGTACCCGGCGTGTCGCGCGCTGTTCGCGGACTGGACGCGGCGGTTGTTGTCGAAGTTCGAGCCCTTGAAGGACCGGATGCGCATGAGCTCCTGGTTGACCTGCGCGGTGGCGACGCCCGCGCGGTCGTCGAACAGCGGCAGCAGGTCGCCGCGCACCAGGACGTGCTGCTCGAGAGGGACGGGACGGGTCTCGGAGACGATCACCTCGGTGTCGCCGCGCACGGTGTCGAGCCAGTCGCCGAACTCCTCGGCGTTCGACACCGTCGCCGACAGCGAGACCAGCCGCACGCTGGGGGCGAGGTGGATGATGACCTCCTCCCACACGGCGCCGCGGAATCGGTCGGCGAGGTAGTGCACCTCGTCCATGACGACGTAGCGGAGGCCGCGCAGCGCCGGGGAGTCCGCATACAGCATGTTCCGGAGAACTTCGGTGGTCATGACGACGACGCGTGCGTTGCCGTTGATGTTGGTGTCGCCGGTGAGGAGCCCGACCTCGTCGGGCCCGTAGACGTCCTGGAGCTCGCGGAACTTCTGGTTCGACAATGCCTTCATCGGCGTCGTGTAGAACGCCTTGTCGCCTGGCTCGCGCATGGCCAGGTGCACGGCGAACTCGCCGATGATCGTCTTGCCGGCGCCCGTGGGCGCCGCGACCAGGACGCTCCGCCCGTTCTCGAGGGCGCGGCATCCCGCGAGCTGGAAAGGGTCGAGCGAGAACCGCTGTGACGCGGCGAAGGCCGCCGTGATCGGGTGACTCCGGTCGAGCTCCGCGGCCTCGCGCGCCTTCGCGTACCGCTCGGAAGGACCGGGATCGATCACGCGCCCGGCTCCGGAGGCAGGATGCTCGCGCTCCGCTTCGCCTTGCGCCTGTCGAAGAGCATCGACAGGCCGGCGGCGGCGAAGAAGAGGACGACGAGGATGCCCGCGAGCATCAGCATGCTGACGACATCAGCAGCGGGCGTTGCGAGCGCGGCGAACAGGGTCGCGATCAGGACGGCCACACGCCATCCCTTGACGATCGCTCGCCCCGACATGATGCCTGCGAGGTTCAACGCGACGAGGAACACCGGCACGACGAACGACACACCGACCACGACGAGCAGCTTGAAGACGAAGTCGTAATACAGGAGCGCGTCGTAGAACTGCGCCGCTTGAGCGGGTGCGAACACCGCCATGAGCTCGACGATGTGCGGCATCACGAGAAGGCCCACATAGCAGCCGGCGAAGAAGAGTGGGATCGCCGCCGCCATGAAGCCGATGGTGTAACGGACCTCTTTGCGCGTGAGCCCGGGCATGATGAAGGCCCAGATCTGCCAGATCCATATAGGCGCCGAGATGAGGATGCCGATCGCGAACGAGATGCGCAGGCGCATGTCGAACGGCCCCGTGATCGTCGCGTACATGAGCTCCACCTTGCCCGTCTCACCGCGACGCTCCGCGACGATGAAGATCGGCTCGGTGATGAGTCGGATGATCGGGTCGGTGAGGAAATAGGCGACCACCATGCCCACGACAAGCGCGAGGGCAGCGATCATCAACCGCTTGCGCAACTCGACCAGATGCTGCCCGAGCGACATCCTCTTGTCGCGCTTGGGCGCCTCCGGGCCGTCGATGGACGCGGAGCCGGTTGTTGCGACCATCCGCTAGGGCTTGGAGTCGGGTGCGCCGTCAGTGGTGCCGGAAGCAGCAGTGGATGTCGCGTCGACCGAGGTGGACGTCGCGGCGTCGGCCGGCTTGTCGTCCTCCTTCATCGCCTTCATCTCGCCCTTGAAGACGCGAGCGGACTGGCCCATGCTCTTTGCGAGAGCCGGCAGCTTCGCGGCGCCGAACAGCAGCAGGATGACTGCCAGGATGATCAGCAGATGCCAACCGCTGAATGCGTTGCCAAACATGAGAGATCCTTTCGGCGGGTCGGTCTCAGTGTAACCCCCGCTGGGGGACCGCTCGCGTTCAGCGATACTGCGCGAGTCCCGCCTCGGCCCACTCGGCGACCGCCCGCCGCGCAGCGGGAGGCTCGAGCACCTCGACGATCCCGCCGCGGCGCGCCGCGAGCCGCCGGAGGCTGAGCTCGTCAGCCACCCGCATCGTCGCGGTGGTCATGCCACCCGACGCCTCGAGGGCGGCGCGCTCGAGGTAGTCGCCGAGAAGCGGAGCCACCGAGTCGGGGAATCGCACGCGCGCGACGATGTCTCCTGCGCCCGACGAGAACCAGTCCGGCGCGGGGTCGCCGGCGTGCGAGATCGGGATGTCAGTGAGCTCCAGCGCGCTGACCCGATCGAGGTGGAACGTGCGCATCGCCTCGCGCAGGTGGCACCAGCCCTGCAGGTACCACTGCCCGCTCGCGATGTGGACCTTCACGGGGTCTACAGTGCGGGTCGTGGGCGCGGCATCCGGCGCCTTGTACGTGAACGAGACGGCGACGCGCCGACGAAGCGCTGCTGCCACGAGGTCGCGCACGGCGTCGACCGGCTCGGGTGCGAGGATGACCTCGGCCGGAGTCGCCGATGCGCCGCGCGCGAGCTTGGCGAGGAGTCCCGCGTAGAGGTCGGTGTCGCCGACGCCCGGGATCGATCGCGCGAGCTGGAGTCCTGCGAGCAGCGCCGCCGCCTCGCGTGCGGTGAGTTTCGGGGAGCGTTCGAGGGCGACCGAGTTGGTGATGACGATGAGGTCCCGCCCGTCCAGCAGGTCCCAGTCGATGTCGAACAGGTCGTTGGCCATCTGCCAGTAGCCGCGCTCGCCCGGGAGGCCGATCACGGTCAGCTTCTCGACCATCGAGCGCATCTGCTCGGGCGTGACGTCGAACTCCGCGGCCGCCTCGGCGAGCGACACCTCACCCTTGCCGACGAGGTATGGAACGAGCTGCAGCATGAGCGCCGCGCGATCGGTCGCGACGAGCGGTCTGCGCGCGGTCATGAGACTCCTCCGTGCAGGTCGCGCGTCGCCGCGAGCCGCTCGATGACCCGGTCGCGGAGGTCGGCGGGCTCGACGACGCGCACCTCGGGGCCGTACGACGCGAGTTCGTCGGCGAAGATGTGGGCGTCGACGTACGGCACGTGGATCCCCTGCTCGGCGGGTCGCGCTCGGCGCGCAAGGCGCAGTGCCGCCTCGGTGCCCGGGTTGACCTCGAGCAGCGCGATGGTGCGCGCGGCGACCTCTTCGAGCCCCGCGAGGGCACGCTCCCCCGCCCCCTCGCGCAGCGCGGGATCGAATGACACACGCGTGACCGACACCGGACCGACGATGCGCGAGAGAAGGAACGTGCGGTCGGCGCGCGCATCCTGGTCGATTCCGAACACGTGCCAGCGGGCCTCGTACTCGACGAGCGCCAGCGGCTGCACGCGGCGCGTGCGCGGCGCCGCCTCGCCCGGCTTCAGGTAGGGGAACGCGACGACACGACTCTGCTCGATCGCCTGCTGCAGCGGCAGGAACGCCGGATCGCGCAGGCTCAGGCGAGGCGAGAATCCGATGATGGGCTCGTCCACGAGATCGCCGAGCGCGCGGATCTTGCGCAGACCGCTGCGGGCGTCGTCCGACATCGAGCTCTCGCTCCACACGCCGCCCGCAAGGTTCAGCAGCGCGAGCTCGGCGGGCGTGAAATCGATGTCTTCGGGGAGCTCGTACTCGGCGCTCGGCACGCGGTAGCGCGCCTCACGCAGATCGTCGGGATCGGCCCAGTCGCCGATCGTCTCGATCGGCACGCCGAGGCCCCGAAGCGCCTCCTTGTCGCGCTCGAACATCTTCTCGAGCGCGTCCTTCGACGCCCCAGCTTCGGTCTGCTCGCGGTAGCCCGCGACCGACGTGAGGATGGTGTCCTTGGTCAGCCCCTGATCGGTCGCGATGAGCGC
This sequence comes from Microbacterium sp. CPCC 204701, assembly GCF_004010105.1. Taxonomy (GTDB): domain Bacteria; phylum Actinomycetota; class Actinomycetes; order Actinomycetales; family Microbacteriaceae; genus Microbacterium. Next base: position 9,095 of record NZ_RRYE01000032.1, on the reverse strand, counting down.
GACCACGAGGTTGACCAGACGCTCCTCCGGCGGGATCTTCGCGGGCGCAGTGGCAGGCACTCGCCTATCTTAGGTCCGGATCGGGGCTGCGTCCCGGCGCCGCGCTCAGGCCTCCGGCGCGGCGTCGAGCCCGACGATGTCGATCACGAACACGAGCGTGGATCCGGCCGGGATGGCTCCCTGCTCCTGGTCGCCGTAGCCGAGCTCGGGCGGGATGACGACCAGCACCTGCGATCCGACGGTCTGCCCCTCGAGGGCGTCCGCGAAGCCGGGGACCACGCCGTCGAGGGTCACGGATGCGGCTTCGCCATCCCACGTCGAGTCGAACTCATCGTCCTCGCCCCACACCACGCCCGTGTAGTGCACGCGCACCGGCTCGTCGCCGGTGACCTCGGCGCCGTCGCCCTTCTTGATGGTCTGGACGACGAGCTCCTCCGGCGCGGCGCCGTCGGGAATGATGAGCCCGGGGCGGCCGCCGGGAGCCCGCACGACGCTCGGCAGTCCGAACCCGCTGTTGAACTGGTTCGCACCGTCGGCTGCGGCCAGGTACACCTTGCGGATGTCGATCACGGCGACCGCGGACTCGTCTTCGCCGAGTCCGAAGCTCGACGCGACCTCGGCACTCATGTCTTCCGGCGAGAGCGCGACGGCGATGCGCGACCCGTCGGTGGCGCAGTCGAGCGCCTCCTCGAAGCCCGGGAAGTTCTGGGTCCACTGCGACGGCGAGGTCACGCGCGACAGGTCGCCGTCGTATGCGGTGGCGACGATCGGCTCACCGGTCTCGCCGTTGTAGACCGAGACGTCGACGACCATGAGCTGGTTCGGCGCGGTGATGGCGGTGCCCTCGCCCGTGACGACATCCTCGTAGGCGAGGCGCTGCGCCTTCAGCGGCGTGTACACGTCGACCTCGGGTTCGGCATCGGTCTCTCCCTCGACGGTGATCAGGTCCATCACGTCGGGGTCGGAGACGGCGGGGCGCGAGCAGTCGGAGGCGCCGGGCAGCGAGCAGCCGGCGAGGCCGACGGTCACGAGGCCCAGCACGGCGAGGGCAGCAGGGATCTTGCGCACCGGGCTAGTTTAGGCGGACTCGTCGGGGAGGTCCGAACCGCCGGATGCCAGGCGGGCCCCCTCGGCGGCGCGCTGCGCCTCGCGCACCCGCTTGCGAAGGTTCTTGTCGGTGATCTCGCGGTCGCCGACGGCCCCGGGCGTCCACAGCTCGACGTCCTGGTCGCCGTAGCTCGACTTCGAGGCCCGGCGCTTGACCTCGGGCGGCACTGCGCCGGGCGCGAGGCGCCGCGCCCACACGAGGAATCCGGTGTGGGCGACCATGCGGTGGTCGGGACGTACCGCGAGCCCCTCGACGTGCCAGCCGCGGACCATGGTCTCGTTGGCGTCGGGCTCGGTGAACAGGCCGGTGCCGCGGATGTACTCCGCGACGCGGCTGAGCTGCGTCGCCGTCGCGACGTAGCAGACGACGACGCCGCCCGGCGTGAGCGCGTCGGCGACGGCGTCGACGCACTCCCACGGGGCGAGCATGTCGAGCACGACACGGTCGACGGATGCCGCGACCACGGTCCGCGGCAGGTCCTCGGCGAGATCCCCCACGACGACGTCCCAGTTCTGCGGGACCTCGCCCGTGAACGTCTCCACGTTCGCGCGGGCGACCTCGGCGAAGTCCTCGCGCCGCTCGAACGACACGAGGCGCCCGTCCACGCCGATGGCGCGGAGAAGCCACAGCGACAGCGCACCCGAGCCCACCCCCGCTTCGACGACCGTGGCGCCGGGGAAGATGTCGGCCTCGGCGAGGATCTGCGCGGCATCCTTCGGGTACACGATCGCCGCGCCGCGCGGCATCGACATGACGAAGTCCCGCAGCAGCGGGCGCAGTGCCAGATACTCGTGCCCGCCGCTGTTCGCGACGACCGAGCCGTCGGGCGCCCCGATGAGGTCGGAGTGCTTCAGCACCCCGTGGTGAGTGTGCAGTTCGCCGCCCTCGCGGAGCGTGATGGTGTGCAGCCTGCCCTTCGGACCGGTCAGCTGGACGCGGTCTCCGAGGCGGAACGGCCCGCGCGGCTGCGCGATCATCGGATGGACCCTTCCGTCGCTGCGGCGCTCTCGCGGTGCGCCGCGTGGAACCGCGCCAGATCGTCGACCGTGCGGCCCTCGAGCGTCGGCCAGATCTCGTGTGCCCCCGCACCCGTGAGCGACACCATGAGCGGGACGCCGATGACGGCGGCCCCCGACGCGACCGCTGAGCGCAACCCGTTCGGCGAGTCCTCGATGGCGACCACCTCGTCGGGCGTCACACCGAGCGCCTCGCACGCCTGCAGGTAGGGATCGGGGAAGGGCTTGGGACGCGTCGCGTCGTCGCCGGCGACGATCACGTCGAACGCCTCGAAGTCGATCAGGTCGACAACGGTCGTCGCCATGCGCCGCATCGACATCGTGACCAGAGCAGTCTTGACGCCGGCGGTCCGCAGGCTCGCGAGCAGCTCGCGGGCGCCCGGACGGAACGGGACGCCCGCTGTGGCGAGCTGGCGCATCACCTCGTCGGTGAGGTGGTCGACGATGCCGTCGACGCTCATTCGGACGCCGGTCTGCTGCAGGATGCGCGCCGAGTCCTCGAGACCGAGGCCGACCAGGCTCAGCGCCTGCTCGTGCGACCACGTCCCGCCGTAGCCCTCGATCAGCGGCGTCTCGGCCGCCATCCAGTACGGCTCGGTGTCGACGAGGGTTCCGTCCATGTCCCACAGGACAGCCGCAAGGCGTGGCGCATTCACCGTGCAATCCTACCGAGGGGTCGCGGACCCCTCCGCGGGACCGGGGCCTATCCTGGAGGGAACCCCGTCACCGGGGTGGAGGAGGTCTTGTGGACGGACTGGGTCGCCGTGTTCTGGTCGCCGCGTTCGACGGCTGGAACGACGCGGGCGAAGCCGCGTCGTCGGCCATCACGCGTCTGCGCGAGGGGGGCGACTACGAGACCGTGTTCTCAGTCGATCCCGAGCTGTACTTCGACTACCAGTACACACGCCCTCACGTCGCCACCGACGGCGAAGGACGCCGCACCCTGCGCTGGCCAGAGGCCACGCTGCTGCGCCCGGCCCGGGCGACGCGCGGCACGCAGCTCTGGCTGCTCACCGGCGTGGAGCCGGCCCGCGCCTGGCAGGCGTTCGCCTCGGAGTTCATCGACCTCGCGCTGCGGGAGGACATCACCGGCTTCGTCGCCATCGGCTCGATGATGTCGGACGTGCCGCACACGCGTCCGATCTCGGTGTTCGCCGGCAGCGACAACGACGCGCTGCGGGGTGCGCTCGACCTCGAGCGCAGCACGTACGAAGGCCCCGCCGGCATCCTGAGCGTGCTCGGTCACGTCGCCGAGACGGCGGGCATCCCGACCGCCGCGCTGTGGGCGAGCGTGCCGCACTACGTCGCGGGCCACACGCCGTCGCCCAAGGCGACCCTGGCGCTGCTCGACAAGCTCGAGGACCTCACCGGCGCCCCTGTCCCCCGCGGCGACCTCGCGACCGAGGCGGCCGCCTGGGAGGCCTCGATCGACGCCGCTGCGGCCGACGACGAGGAGATGACGGAGTACATCCGCCAGCTCGAGCACACGCGCGACACGTGGGATTCACCCGAGGCGTCCGGGGACGCGATCGCGCAGGAGTTCGAGCGCTACCTCCGCCGCGGCGGCGACGGGCCGACCAAGCCCGGCCGCGACGACCCGCGCCGCTGACGGACCCGCGGTCGGCGCTACGCCTGGATGACGCCCACGCTCAGCAGCACCAGCAGCAGTGAGCCGAGGGCGACGCGGTAGACCACGAACGGCAGGAAGCTGTGCTTGGAGATCCAGTTCATGAAGAACGCGATGACCCCGAGCGCCACGACGAACGCGACACCCGTCGCCAGCGCCGTCTCGCCGAGCGTGAACACGCCGAGCTCATCCCAGCTCTTGAACAGCTGGTAGAACCCGCTGCCGAAGACGGCCGGGATCGCCAGCAGGAACGCGTAGCGCGCCGCGGCGGACCGCTCGTATCCCATGAAGAGCCCGGCGGTGATCGTGCCGCCTGAGCGCGAGACCCCCGGGATGAGCGCGAGCGACTGCGCCAGGCCGAACACGACACCGTGGCCGACGGTGATGTCCTGCAGCTTGCGCTTCTTCGCGCCGACGTGGTCGGCGATGCCCAGCAGCACGCCGAAGAAGATCAGCATTCCTGCGACCAGCCAGAGCGACCGGAGGGTCGTCTCGATCTGATCCTGGAACAGCAGTCCGAGCACCACGATCGGGATGCTTCCCACGATGATCAGCCACCCCATCTTCGCGTCGGGGTCGTTGCGCGGGATGCGTCCGAAGAGGGCGCGGAACCAGTGTCCGATGATCCGCACGATGTCGCGCCAGAAGAAGACGACGACGGCGGCTTCGGTGCCGATCTGCGTGATGGCGGTGAACGCGGCGCCCGGATCCTGTGCCGACGGCAGGAACTCGCCCAGGATGCGCAGATGCGCGCTCGACGAGATCGGCAGGAACTCGGTCAGGCCCTGGACGAAGCCGAGGATGATCGCCTCGAGAAGCATGGGCGCCTTTCAGCTCTGCGGGACGGATGCCGCGGCACGCGGCATCCGTGTGCCGGTCAGTATGTGCGGAGGAGGTCGGCGAGCACCGTGCGGCCGAAGACGAGCGCGTCGATCGGAACGCGCTCGTCGACACCGTGGAACATGCCGGTGAAGTCGAGGTCGGCGGGAAGCCGCAGCGGCGCGAACCCGTAGCCGGTGATGCCGAGCGCGGCGAGCGCCTTGTTGTCGGTGCCGCCCCCCATGAGGTACGGGATCACCGGTGCGCCGGGGTCGTGGCGCCCGAGTGCACCCACCATGGCGTCCACCAGGTCGCCCGAGAACGGCGCTTCGAGGCCGATGTCCTGGTGGACGACCTCGACGTCGACCCCCTCGCCCACGATGCGGCGGATGTCGGCCAGAGCGGCCTCCTCGGTGCCCGGGAGCACCCGTACGTCGACGAGCGCCTCGGCGCGGTCGGGGATCACGTTGTGCTTGTACCCGGCGACGAGCCCGGTCGGGTTGGTGGTGGTCCGCAGCGTCGAGCGCAGGAATCCGGCTGCCGCGCCCGTCGCCGCGGCGATCGCGTCGGGGTCGCCCGATGTCTGGCCGGTGAGGTCTGCGAGGCGCTCGGTCATCTCGCGTGTGGTGTCGGTGAGGGTCACCGGCCACGCGGTGCGGCCCAGTGCGGCGACGGCCTCGGCCAGCCTCGTCACGGCGTTGTCGGCGTGCAGGCTCGAGCCGTGCGCGGCGCGCCCGCGCGCGACCAGGCGGATCCAGACGAGCGCCTTCTCCCCCACCTGGAGCAGGTACGCGTGCCGGTCCCCGATCGGGATGGAGTATCCGCCCACTTCGCTGATCGCCTCCGTCGCCCCGGCGAACCACTCGGGATGGTTCTCGACGACGAGCGCCGACCCCTCGACGCCGCCGTTCTCCTCGTCGGCGAAGAACGCCAGCACGAGATCGCGCTCGGGCTGCTCGCCGGCGCGCAGGATGTCGGCGACCGCCGTGAGGATCATGGCGTCCATGTCCTTCATGTCCACGGCACCTCGGCCCCAGAGCATGCCGTCCTTCACGACCCCCGCGAACGGATCGACGCTCCAGTCCGCTGCGATGGCGGGGACGACATCGAGATGACCGTGCAGCACCAGGGCGGGCTTGTCGCGGTCACGGCCCGGCACGCGCGCCATGACGTTCGTGCGGCGCGGGATCGGCTCGTAGTACTCGGGCGCGAGACCGATGCCCTCGAGATAGGCGCCGACGTACTCGGCCGCCTCACGTTCGCCTGCGGCGCGTCCTCCGCCGTGGTTGGTCGTGTCGAAGCGGATGAGATCCCGAGCCACCGAGCCGACTTCGGGCAGACCGAGATCGGATGAGGGCATGCGATCCAACTTACCGGGCCTTCCGACCGCGACGCTGCGTCAGGCCCGGAAGGCTGCGCGCCGATCAGCGGGCGACCGAGAGCACTCCCGTCACGATGAGTGTGAGAAGCGTCGTCCATCCGACGATCGCGACCCCCTGCCACACCAGGATCCGCGCGACGCCGACGCCTGCTCCGGCGAGCATCGTGGCAGTGAACTGAGTGGGAAGAAGCAGGGGTCCGAGCAGGCTGACGCCAGGCACGCCGTAACGCTCGAATGCCCGCTGGAACTTGGCCTTGCGAGCCGAGCCCCCGTCATCGCGCGTTCCAGGACGGACGGCATCCGACGACACCGCCGTCGCCGGGGTACCCGACGCGACCAGGCGGCGTTCGCGGTGATGCCTGACGACCGACGAGCGCGTCCGCGCGGCGAGCAGCACCAGCACGGTGACGCAGAGGAAGTTGCCGACGATCCCCGCCGTCGCGGCGACCACCGGATTCAGACCCCCGATGATCCCGATCGTCGCGGCCCCCTCGCCCTCGATGAACGGGACCGCGCCCGCCGCTGCGACGATCAGCGGCTGGAGCAGTTCGGGGACGCGCGCAACGAGGTCCTGGAAGGTGTCGATGAGGCTCATGTCGATCTCTCTTTCGGTGCGGTGGGGAGGGAGTTCCCGGAGCGGTGGGCTCCGACGGGCTCAAGTCCACAGGGACCCGCCGCCGACCGTAAGTGCCGCGATGTCACCGATCTCCGGGAGGACCGTCCGCAAGGACGGTGACATGTGTCATGGCTCTATGGTGGAACGCATGAGCCCCCGCGTGTCGTCTGCGCACGGACGGGCCGACACCGGCGCAACCCGGGGGCTTCGCCTCACGCGGGGCGTCGCCGCCACGTGGTGGTACACGCTCTCGGCCGTCGTGTTCTTCGAGGTCATGGTCGTCTTCATCTGGGCGGGCGCGCTGTTCGAGGCCGGCCGCGGTCCCGCCACGCTGTTCGTGGTCGGAGTGGGCGGTCTGGTGTGGACGGCATCGACGGTCCCGCTCCTGCTGGACTACCGCCACCGCATCGACGAGAGCACGTGGGCGCGATGGCCGCGACTGCTCGTACCGCTGCTCGTCGCGGCCGTGTTCGGGGGCGCGGCAGGCGTCGCCTCCGGACTATGGCTCATCGCGATTCTTCCCCTCGCGCAGTCCGTGCTGCTGCTGAACTGGCCGGCGGGCGTGCGCGTTCGCATGCTCGTCGCCGCGACGATGCTGCTCGGCGCGGCGTGGTTCGTCGACGCGCGCCTCACGTTCGCTGCGGATCCGCCAGGCAACTGGTGGCTGGTCGGCTTCTTCAGCACCTTCATGCCGGCGATGACGGTGGTGTCCCTGTGGTGGTGGGACGTCCTCATCGCCATCGACCGCGCCCGCGCGTCGGAGGCCCGCCTCGCAGCGACGCAGGAGCGGCTGCGCGTCGCGACCGACGTCCATGATCTGCAGGGTCACCACCTGCAGGTGATCGCGCTCCAGCTCGAGCTGGCCGAGAGGCTGATGTCACGCGAACCCGAGGCTGCGCTCGAGCAGCTGCGCGCGGCGCGGGCGAGTGTGGACGAGGCGCGGCAGGGCACGCGCGACCTCGCCACGCGGTTCCGCTCGGTTCCGCTCAGGGACGAGATCGAGAATGCGGCCGACCTGCTGCGTGCGGCCGGAACGGCGGTGCAGACCATCGTCTCGCCGGACGCCGACGAGGCGCCGGACCGGGTGCTGGCACCCATCATCCGCGAGACCACGACGAATGTGCTGCGCCATGGCGGAGGCGTGTGGGCTCACCTGGAACTGGCACGGGACAAAGCCGGCTGGCGGTACCGGATCGCCAACGATACCGGCGGATCGGAGGCGAGCCGCGACGGCGCAGGACTCGAGGGCATCGGCCGACGCGTGTCGGATGCCGGCGGGACGTTCGAAGTCCGCCGAGACCACGGCGAGTTCTCGGTCGTGGTGGTGGTTCCGTCGGTGACGGAGGGGGCCGCATGATCCGCGTGCTGCTCGCCGACGACGAGGTCATGATCCGGTCAGCACTGGCGGCATTGCTGCGCCTGGAACCCGACATCGACGTCGTCGCCGAGTGCGCTGACGGCGAGCAGGCGCTCGCCGAGGCGCTGCGCATCGTGCCCGATGTGTGCCTCCTCGACCTCGAGATGCCCGGCATGGACGGCGTCGAGGTTGCCGCCCGGGTGACCCGTGCCGTCGCGTCCCGCTGCATCGTCGTGACCCGGCACGCGCGGCCCGGCGTGCTGCGTCGTGCCCTGTCGTCGGGCGTCTCGGGGTTCCTCCCCAAGTCCCGGGGTGCGGACGAGGTGGCCGAAGTCATCCGCCGCGTCGCTTCGGGCGGACGCTACATCGACCCTGAGGTGGCCGCCGACGCGCTGACCGACGAACGCCCCCCGCTGACCGATCGCGAGATCGACGTGCTGCGGGCCGGCCGCAGAGGCGAAACCACGGGCGAGATCGCACGGCGGCTGTCTCTGGCGCCGGGCACCGTACGCAACCACGTGTCGGCGATCCTGGCCAAGCTCGGCGTCGAGACCCGGCAGCAGGCGGTGCTGGTCGCCGAGGAGCGCGGCTGGATCTGATCCTTCACGCGGGCGAACGCCGCCGCCGCGCATCGCACGCAGAACGACGAAGGCCCCCTTCCGGGGGCCTTCGACCTGCTGTGCGCGAGGGGGGACTTGAACCCCCACGCCCTATACGGGCACTAGCACCTCAAGCTAGCGCGTCTACCTATTCCGCCACCCGCGCAGATGGTTTTCGGTTTCGCAACCGAGGAACGACACTACCACGTCACGGGACGTTCATCGAATCGGACGGCACCGCGAAGCGTCAGGTCAGCGACACCCCGAACAGCAGTCCGAGCAGGTACGTCACGGCCGCGGCGCTGTACCCGATCGCGAGCTGTCGCAGCGCACGCCGCAGCGGCGACGCACCGGAAAGGAGCCCCACTGCGGCGCCCGTCGACAGGAGCGCGACGCCCACCAGCACGAGCGCCACCACGACGGCCGTGACGCTCGAGAGGCCGAAAATCCACGGCAGCACCGGGATCACCGCCCCGGAGGCGAAGAACAGGAAGCTCGACAGCGCGGCGCCCCACGCGCTGCCCACGACGTCGCCGTGCGCGGCGACCTCGACCGGACCGGTATCGGCGCGC
>NZ_RRYE01000319.1 GCF_004010105.1 Microbacterium sp. CPCC 204701 | reverse complement strand
CGGCCTCGGCCTCGCGCTGCGCCTGAGCCGCCGCCTCTGCCGCGGCTACTGCCGCTGCGGTCTCGGCGGCGCGCTGGGCGAGCCCGGCGTTGAGTCGTTCCCGGACCTCGGCGACTGTCTCGGCGAGAGCCTTCGCTTCCGTGGCCACCTCGACGGTCGCGCCGGGCGTCAGCATGAGCGGGAGGACGTCGAGGTCGCTGAGGCGCTCGACCGCATCGAGCAGGTCGCGGGTGTCGATCTCCGTCGGCTCGGCGCCGAGGTCGAGGCCTGAGCGTGCGACCGCGGCCGTCACCTCCTCGGCTTCGGCGAGCGCGACGTGCGCCTGCGCGAGAGTGCTGCGCGCGCCGGAGGTCACCTCGTCGATCGGCTCGGCCATGATCGTCTCGGCGGCGAGGGTCGCGACGCCCGCGGGTGAGAGCGACGGTTCGACGGCGGCGGCGACGCGCGGCGTCGAGACGACGAATCCGGTGGTCGCGAGCGTCACGGCGACGGCTCCGGCGACGAGCGGCGCGAAGCGGCGGCGGGTGCGACGAGCGCGCCGGGCACGACGAGTGAGGGTGGTGTCGGGGGTGTGCTGCATGGAGGCTGCGTTTCCTTCGGGTGGTCGCGCGCGCGTCAGCGCGCCCTGCGCACGCCTGTCGGCGGCACAGCGCGCCCTCGGGTCGGGCGCGGCACAAGGCACACCAAGTCTGCGCGGCTCGTCTGGGCGAAACCTCCGTCCCCCCTGGCAGAAGCGTGTACGCGGATGCGCGAGAACGGCCCGAATCGCGGCTGCGTACGCCGAAGACGACGGATGCCGTCACCCGGCGTGCGAGTCAGGTGACGGCATCCGTCGGTCGCTGTCAGGCCTTTCGCTGTGCGGCGTAGTACGCCAGCAGGGCGCGAGTCGAGGCGTCCTGGGAGGCGATCGCATCGGCGTCGCCCTCGACTGCGGGGGCGATCTGCAGCGCCAGCTGCTTGCCGAGCTCGACGCCCCACTGGTCGAACGAGTTCACGCCCCACACGACGCCCTGCGTGAACGTGATGTGCTCGTACAGCGCGATGAGCTGGCCGAGCACCGACGGAGTGAGCGCGGGCCCGAAGATCGACGTCGTCGGCTTGTCTCCGGCGAACGTGCGCGCGGCGACGAGGGAGCCGGTCGTGCCCTCGGCCTCGACCTCGGCCGCCGTCTTGCCGAAGGCCAGCGCCTTCGTCTGCGCCAGGAAGTTCGACAGGAACAGCCCGTGCACGTCGGTGCGGCCGTCGCGGAGCGGATAGGCCGGGTTCGCGAACGCGATGAAGTCGGCGGGGATCAGGCGCGTGCCCTGGTGGAGGAGCTGATAGAACGCGTGCTGGCCGTTGGTGCCGGGCTCGCCCCAGAACACCTCGCCGGTGTCGGTCGTGACGGGGGAGCCGTCCCAGCGCACCGATTTGCCGTTGGACTCCATCGTCAGCTGCTGCAGATACGCGGGGAAGCGGTGCAGCTGCTGGGCGTAGGGCAGCACGGCGTGCGACTGCGCGCCGAGGAAGTTCGAATACCAGACGTTCAGCAGACCCATCAGCACCGGGACGTTGCGCGCGAGCGGCGTCGTGCGCACGTGCTCGTCGACCGCGTGGAACCCCGCGAGCAGCTCGCGGAACACGTCCGGACCGAGCTCGATCATGAGCGACAGGCCGATCGCCGAGTCCACCGAGTAGCGGCCGCCGACCCAGTCCCAGAACCCGAACGCGTTCACCGGGTCGATGCCGAACGCCGCGACCTTGTCGATCGCGGTCGAGACGGCGACGAAGTGGTGGGCCACGGCATCCGTCTTCTGCGCGTCGCTGTCGCCGATTGCACCGGAGGCTTGCAGGCCCGACCACAGCCACTCGCGCGCGAGGCGGGCGTTCGTGAGTGTCTCGAGCGTCGTGAAGGTCTTCGACGCCACGATGAACAGCGTCGTCTCGGAGTCGAGGCCCTTGGTCTTCTGTGCGAGGTCGGTGGGGTCGATGTTGGAGACGAACCGTGCCTCGATGCCGGCCGTCGAGAAGGGCTCGAGCGCCGCCGACACCATGACCGGGCCGAGGTCGGACCCGCCGATGCCGATGTTGACGATGTGTGTGACCTTCTTGCCCGTGACGCCGGTCCACTCGCCCGAGCGCACCCGGTCGGCGAAGTCGGTCATGCCCGAGAGCACCGCCTGGACGTCGTCGTCGACGTCCTGCCCGTCGATGACGAGGGCCGGCTCGAAGCACGCCGGGCGGCGGAGCGCCGTGTGGAGGACGGCGCGATCCTCGGTGGTGTTGATGTGCTCGCCCGAGATCATCGCGGCGTAGCGCTCGGCGACGCCCGTCTGCTCGGCAAGACGCACGAGCGAGGCGAGGATGTCATCGGTGACCAAGTTCTTCGACAGGTCGACGTGCAAGTCGGCCAGTGGGAACGAGAGGCGCTCGGCGCGGCGCGGATCGATCGCGAACCACTCGCGCAGATCGGGGGCGAAGCCGTCGCGATGTGCGGCGAGCTCTGCCCAGGCGGACGTGGCGGTGGCATCGACGGGCGAAGTCATGGCACAACGCTAGCGGCCGACCGGAGGCACGTGAGGAGGACGAGCCTGATGGCGCAGGAGCGATCGGCCATCCACGATCCGCTGAAGACGCACACCCGGTGGGTCTACCGTGGCAACCTCTGACGCCGAGGCGCGTCGAACGCCGCGGCAGCGGACCGGGGCTCTAGGTTGGCGACATGCCCGTGAGCAAGACCCGTCGTGCGTACGCGGCGCGCCGGCGAGCCCGCCGCGTCGCCGCCGCAGACAACGACCTCACCGCCGACGAGTGGGAGGCGCTCGTCGAAGCCTGGGCGGCATGCGCGTACTGCGGCTCGACGGCCGCCCCGTTCCAGAAGGACTGCGTGCTGCCCATCTCGCGTGGCGGCCGCTACACCTTCGACAACGTCGTGCCGGCATGCCGTTCGTGCAACGCGAGCAAGAGCAACGACGAGGTCACCGGCTGGCTGCGCCGCAAGCGCCTCGACGAACGGGCGTTCCTGCTCCGGCACATCGAGATCCTCGCCGCGTGGCGAGGTGCGGGTCCGGCGGATTGAGGCTTCAGGACTCGTGACGCGACAGCAGGGCCACGCCGTCGAGCACGGCGCGGTGCGTGGTGGACGGGCCGAGCACCCGGAAGTGCCCCGATGTCGGCACCAGGACATTGGTCGCACCGTCGAGAGCACTGCCCTCGGGGATGTGGGGATCCCACGGGCCGAAGACCGACACGATGCGCCCGTTGACGGACGTCTCGCGGCCCAGCATCACGATGATCTCGTCGTCGGGCAGGAACGCCCGGATGCTGGGCACGATGAACAGCCGCGCCAGACGCGACCCCCCGAACGGCGTCGCGACCGCGACGAGCCCGAGGAGTCCTGACGCTGGGCCGCCCGCATGCGGTGTCGCGGTGGCGGCGGCATCTGCCGGATCACCCCCGGCGGCGGCTTCGGCGGCGGCCTCGACGGCGGCGCCCGACGTCACGAGCGCATGTTTGCCGATGAGCCCG
>NZ_RRYE01000318.1 GCF_004010105.1 Microbacterium sp. CPCC 204701 | reverse complement strand
GCGAGCGACTCGAGCCAGCGCCCGGGGTCGGCGTAGCCGGCGCCGGTGTTCGCGATGAGCCGGGCCAGCGGCATCCGCCCCACGAAGCCGATGGCCGTGCCGGCGACGAGCGCGCCGACGAGCCAGAGGGCGACAGCGCTGCGGCGCCAGACCGCGACCACCGCGAGCACGAGTCCGAGCGGCACGGCCGCCCACACCGCGAACATCGGGTTGGTGACGACGGATGCCGCGGCCACCAGCCCGATCAGCAGCACCGGTCGCCACCGCACGGTGGCGCGATCCAGAGCGCGCCGCGCGAGGCCGATGGCGAGCACGACCGCGATCACCGTCGCGCCGTAGTACGTCGTGGTCGTCAGGAGCGAGGCGAGCTCGAGCGCATCGCGCGAGGGCGAGGTCTCGCTCACGGCCAGCAGTGCGAAGGCCCCGAGCGCGAGCAGGGCACCGGCCACCGGCATCCTCCCGTGCCCGACGCGGCCCGCGGCGACTCGGAGCGCGCCGTACAGCCCGACGACGTTGACGACCCCTGCGAGAGAGAGGGTGCCGTTCACGCCGAGACCCAGGAGCGTGAGCACCGCGAGCACCGCGGTCTCGGGCAGGAAGAGCACGGTCGACAGCGCCCAGTCCTGCGGCTGACCGGCGGCGATCGACCGCACGATGAGCGTGGTGACGAGAGAGTCACCGTCGCGCAACAGCAGTTCTGAGCGTGCGGATGCCGCCACAGCCGCCACGACCGAGATCCCGATCGCGATCGCCGCGGCGACGCCCAGGAGTTCGCGCGCCCAGCGCGGCAGGCGGTCGCGGGCCGCTGCGGTGTCGGGGAGGTTGATCATGGTCTCGCTTCGTCGGTCGCCTGCGAGCGTACCGGGGCGGCCGGGACCGGCCGGGCGATCGCCGCCGGTAGACTGGAGCGGACACCCCGATCGCCCGATCCGGTGCTCCTGCGAACGCAGAGACGCACCGGCCGACGACCCCGAGGAGGCCTGGATGCTCCTCGTGCTCGGCGCGTTCGCGGTCTTCCCGATTCTGCTGCCGTGGCTCGTGGCGCGCATCGGCCCCCTCGCCTTCTACGTCGCCGCCGCGCTGCCCGCCGGAGGGTTCGTGCACGCGGCGCTGCAGACGCCACGGGTGTTCGCGGGCGACGTGCCGTTCGAGTCGTACGCCTGGATCCCGCCGCTGGACATCGACCTGTCGATGCGCATGGACACGCTCTCGTGGCTGATGACGCTCGTCGTCACGGGCGTCGGTGCGCTCGTGATGATCTACTGCCGTTGGTACTTCCGCGGAAAGAAGGAGAACCTCGGGCAGTTCGCCGCGGTGCTCCTGGCGTTCGCGGGTGCGATGTACGGACTCGTCCTCACCGACGACCTGGTGGTGCTCGTGATGTTCTGGGAGGTCACGAGCGTGCTGTCGTACCTCCTCATCGGGTACTACAACAGCCGCGGGTCGAGCCGCCGTGCAGCGCTGCAGGCGCTCCTGGTGACGACGCTCGGCGGCCTCGTGATGCTGATCGGGGTCGTGCTGCTGGTGGTGGATGCCGGCACCTCGAGCATCTCGACGATCCTCGTCGAGGCACCCACCGGTCCTGTCGTCGACGCCGCCCTCGTGCTGATCCTCGTGGGCGCGCTCAGCAAGTCTGCGATCTTCCCGTTCCACTTCTGGCTCCCGGGGGCCATGGCGGCGCCCACGCCGGTCAGCGCCTACCTCCATGCCGCGGCCATGGTGAAGGCCGGCATCTACCTGATCGCGCGCCTGGCTCCGGTGTTCGCCCTGGCCCCGACCTGGCGGCCGATCGTCATCTCACTGGGCGTTTTCACGATGCTGCTCGGCGGCTTCCAGGCGCTGCGTGAGACCGACCTCAAGCGCGTGCTCGCCTTCGGCACGGTGAGCCAGCTGGGCATGCTGGCCGTCGTGCTGGGATACGGCACGAGGGATGCCGCGCTCGCAGGCCTCGCCCTGCTGCTGAGTCATGCGCTGTTCAAGTCGGCGCTGTTCCTCGTCGTCGGTGTGATCGACCGTCAGCTGTCGACGCGAGATCTCACCGAGCTCTCGGGGGTCGGCCGGCAGGCGCCCGTCTTGGCGATGTTCTCGATCATCGCGATCGCTTCGATGATCGGGATCATCCCGACGATCGGGTTCGTCGCGAAGGAGGGCGTGCTCGCGGCGCTGCTGCACGAGGCGCTCGGCGGGGAGGCGTGGGGCATCGTCGCCCTCGCCGGAATCACCCTGGGCTCGGTGCTGACCGCGGCGTACGGCATCCGATTCCTCTGGGGTGCGTTCTGGACCAAGCGCGACGGCGCCGGTGACGTCGTGCCGGCGACCGAATGGCCCGACCCGCCGCTCGGATTCCTCGCGGCGCCGGTGGTGCTCTCGGGTCTCACGCTCGTCGCGGGATTCCTCTCGCCGTGGCTCGACACGGTGTTCGCGCCGTACGCCGACGAGGCGCCGGCTTCGAGTCCCGGCGTCGCACCTCCCGAGCACGCGGCGCACCTCGCGCTGTGGCACGGGCTCGAACCGGCATTGTGGATCTCGCTCGCGACGATCGGGGTCGGAGCGCTCGTGTTCTGGGCCACCACAGCGTGGCGGCCCGCCAAGCGCCTGTTGCCGTTCACCGCCGCCGACGCCTACAACGCTGCGCTGCGCGGGGTGGCGAGGCTGTCAGTCGTGACGACGAGCTTCACCCAGCGCGGCTCGCTGCCGGTCTACGTCGGCACGATCTTCGTGGTGTTCGTCGCCGCCGAGGCGACCGCGCTCATCGCGAGCGAAGAGCTGCGCGCGCAGCTCGACGCGTTCCAGACCCCCATGCAGCTCGTCGTGGCGCCGATCATGATCGCGGCAGGGCTCGTCGCGATCCGGGCCCGCAAGCGCTACACCGGCGTCGTGCTCGTCTCGGTCACCGGCCTCGGCATGGTGCTGCTGTTCGCGACGAGCGGGGCACCCGACCTCGCGCTCACCCAGATCCTCGTCGAGACGGTGACGCTGGTCGCGTTCGCGCTCGTGCTGCGCCGCATCCCCTCGCGCATGGGCGAGCACAACGCGTCGGTGTGGCCGGTCGCCCGTGCGGTGCTAGGCGCGGCGGTGGGCACCACGATGGCGCTCGTCGCGATCGTGGCCACGAGCGCGCGTGTCGAGGATCCCATCTCGGACGCGTTCCCCGAGCTCGCCTATGAGCTGGGTCACGGCAAGAACGTCGTCAACGTCGCCCTCGTCGACCTGCGCGGCTGGGACACGATGGGCGAGCTGGCGGTGCTCATCCTCGCGGCGACGGGTGTGGCATCCCTCGTCTTCGTCACCCATCGCGCAGACACGCTGTCGCGCTTCATCGCGCCGCTGCCGTCGGGCGCCACCCGCGCGCGCCGCCCGCTCGTCGAGACCTCCGACGGGCTGCAGCAGCACGGGGACGCGCGAGGCAGCGGCCGCATGGCGTGGCTCGTCGGCGGGCAGCGGGTGCGGCCTGAGAACCGCTCGATCGTGCTCG
The DNA here is from genome assembly GCF_004010105.1 of Microbacterium sp. CPCC 204701. GTDB lineage: Bacteria > Actinomycetota > Actinomycetes > Actinomycetales > Microbacteriaceae > Microbacterium. The sequence goes on along the minus strand of NZ_RRYE01000318.1, from coordinate 56 downwards.
AGGTGATCGTGCGGGTCCTCTTCCACACCATCATCATCGTGTCGCTTTACCTTCTC
>NZ_RRYE01000317.1 GCF_004010105.1 Microbacterium sp. CPCC 204701 | reverse complement strand
CGTGGCTCGCAGCGGCGACGGGCGGCGTTGGACCTACGCCGGGACGCTCGGCCCGAGTGCCCGGGGCCTGGCGCTGCGCGCCGGGACGCCGCCCCGCGACGTCGCCGAGACGCACTGGGCGCCCGAGGTCATCCACGACGGCACCCGCTGGCGCATGTACCTCACGGAGATCGAGGGCATCCCGCAGCAGTGGGAGGGACATGCGCGGCGCATCGTCGAGTACCTGTCGGACGACCTGCGCTCGTGGACGCACCGCGGCCCGATCCCGCTCGCGAGCGACCGCGTGATCGACGCCGCCGTCGCCCGCTGCCCCGACGGCCGGTGGCGCCTCTGGTACAAGGACGAGGCCGCCGGCTCGACGACCGCAGTGGCGGCCTCTGACGACCTCGAGTCGTGGCGGCCGGGCGGTATCGCCGTCGGCGGCCGCCCGCACGAGGGCCCGTTCGCCTTCCCGCTGGGCGGCAGGTGGTTCCTCCTCACCGACGAGTGGCGCGGAATGGCGGTGCACCGCAGCGACGATGCGGTCACGTGGGGACGGCAAGGCGGTCCGGATGCCGTCATCCTGGGCGAGAGCGGCCCCGCTGCCGGCGGCATCCAGGTCGGACGCCACGGCGCGGTCGTCGTCACAGGGCACGACGAGGCGCTGCTCTACTTCTTCACGCATCCGTGGTGGGACGGCAGCGAGCTCGTCGACGCGGCGCAGCCGCACCACCGGCGCAGCGCGATCCACGTCGCGCGCCTCCGCGTCGCCGACGGCCGGCTGATCTGCCGCCGCTGACTCCGGCATCCGTCGCCCCGTCGCCCGGGTTGCATGAGCGGCTGATGCCGCACCGGAGCTCGGACGGCGTCGTTACTGAATCGTTCAAAGGCGACGTCGTTTTCTCTTGCGAAACGTTTTTTGGTGAGGTACCGTAGCGGGCAAGCGCTTTCCAGCACTGCACCGAGGACGCGCCTGACAACCAGCCCAACGGACGACGAATGTCTAGCGGCATGAGAACGCAGATGTTCACAGAGAGGACAAGGATGTTCAGCAAGAAGCGGGCCACCGCCGCAGCCGCGATCGCGGCCGGCGCCGCCCTGGTTCTGGCCGGCTGCGCCGGCGGAACCGGCGACGCCCCCGACGGCGAGCCGACGTTCAACCCGGAGGAAGAGGTCACGCTCGACCTCGCCTTCTGGGGCAACGACGTGCGCGCCGAGCTCTACGACGAGGTCATCGCCGCGTTCAACGAGGAGTACCCGAACATCACGGTGAACTCCAGCTTCCTCGCCTTCCCCGAGTTCTGGGAGAAGCGCCAGACCGAGGCCGCCGGCGGCAACCTCCCCGACGTCATGCAATTCGACTACTCGTACCTGCGCCAGTACTCCGAGAACAGCCTGCTCCTCGACCTCGACCCCTACATCGGCGGCATCATCGAATCCGACCCGCTGCCGCAGAACATCCTCGACATCGGCGTCGTGGGCGGCACCACGTACGCGATCCCGACGTCGACCAACGCCTGGGGCATGTATACGAACCCCGTGCTGCTCGAGCAGGCGGGCGTCGAAGAGTTCCCCGGCGGCACGTGGGAGGACTACACCGACTGGATGGGCGAGGTCACCGACGCCTCCGGCGGCGCGTTCTGGGGCGGCAGCGACTACACCGGCCGCATCCAGAACTTCGAGCTGCAGCTGCGCGCCGAGGGCTCGTACCTGTTCAGCGACGACGGCGAGCCCGGCTTCGATGAGGAGCGCCTCGCGGAGTTCTGGGAGTCGGGCCAGCCCGTCCGCGACGGCATCGGCGTCCCGCAGCAGCGGGTCGAGGAGGTCGCGCCGCTGAGTCCGTTCGACACGGCGCTCACCGCGAGCGAGCTGACGTGGGACAACTTCGGCTCGGGCTACCTCGGCAACCTCGGCGAGGGCTACACCGAGCTCGGGCTCGTCGCTCCCCCGATCACCGAGGAGGGCGCCCAGGACCTGTACCTCAAGCCCTCGATGCTCCACGCGATCTCGGCGAACACCGATCACCCGGAGGCCGCCGCCACGCTGGTGAACTTCCTCATCAACTCGCCGCAGTCCGGTGAGATCTTCGGCACCAACCGCGGCATCCCCGCCTCGGAGACCGCCCTCGAGGCCGCGGAGCTCGACCCGCTGAGCCAGCAGATCGCCGACTACGAGGCCTCGATCGAGGGCCGCCTGGGCGACGCCCCGCCTGTGCCGATCATCGGCTACGGCACGCTGGAGGAGAAGTTCCGCCAGCTCGGCACCGAGCTCAACTTCGGGACCATGACGGTGGAGGATGCGGTGTCGCAGTTCTTTGCCGAGATGGATGTCGTGCTGAATCAGTGAGTTGGTCCGGGTCCGGGTGCGCGTGGTGTGCCCGGGCCCGGAGTACCTGTCAACCCATCCCCCGGTTATCGGAGAGTTTTTGTGAGTACCACCGCGACCCGAGTCGTCGTGACCGGCGACACCTCGTCACGTCGGCCGCTGTCTCGCAGGCGTCGTCCGGAGCACCTGGACCGGCCGGGGCAGCGGTCGCGGCAGCGGCGTGAGACCCTCGCCGGGTACGGGTTCCTGATCCCGTGGCTGATCGGGTTCTTCGGGCTGACCCTGGTGCCGATGGTGTACTCGCTGTACCTGTCGTTCACCAGCTACAACATCTTCTCCCCGCCGCGGTGGATCGGGCTGGACAACTACGTCCGCATGTTCACCACCGACCCGGCGTTCCTGCAGTCCGCGCAGATCACCCTGATCTACGTGCTGGTGGGCACCCCGATCACCCTCGCCGCGGCACTGGGGGTGGCGATGCTGCTGAACTACCGCGACCGCGGCGCCGGGTTCTTCCGTTCCGCGTTCTACGCCCCGTCGCTGATCGGCGGGTCGGTGTCGGTCGCGATCGTGTGGCGAGCGATGTTCTCCGGCGATGGCCCCGTCGACGGCACGCTCAGCTTCTTCGGCATCGACCTGGGCGGCTGGATCGGCAACCCCGCCCTGGTGCTGCCGATGATGATCCTCCTCGCGGTATGGCAGTTCGGCGCCACCATGGTCATCTTCCTCGCCGGCCTCAAACAGATCCCCAAAGAACTCTACGAAGCCGCCGCGATGGACGGCGCCGGCCCCTGGCACCGGTTCCGCGCCGTCACCCTCCCCATGCTCAGCCCGGTGATCTTCTTCAACCTGCTGCTGGGCCTGATCGGCGCGTTCCAGGTATTCGCGTCCGCCTACATCATCTCCAACGGCACCGGCGGCCCCGCCGGAATGACCAACTTCATCACCCTCTACCTCTACAAGCGCGGCTTCGCCGACGGTCAGATGGGCTACGCCGCCGCGATCGCCTGGGTGCTGCTGATCGTCGTCGCCATCATCGCCGTGATCCTGTTCCGCACCCAGAGAAGCTGGGTCCACTACGCCGGAGACAACCGATGAGCACCACATCCTCGTTCGGCGAGAACGCCCTCCTGACCACCGAGAACCACACCGACCCCGACACCCGCGCCACCCCCGCACCCCGCCGCAGGATCAAGCGCCGCACCTGGCAGACCGTCATCTGGCTGGTCGTGCTGCTCGCCCTCGC
>NZ_RRYE01000316.1 GCF_004010105.1 Microbacterium sp. CPCC 204701 | reverse complement strand
GTGGCGCCGATGCGGCGGCTGTTCACGCGGTCCAATCCCGTGCGCGCGACGCTGGTGCGCGACGACCTGCTGAGCGGGCCGGGGTCGATGAAGGAGGTTCGCAGATTCGCGTTCGACCTGTCGGACTCGGGGGCGGCGTACGAAGCCGGCGATTCGCTCGGGGTGGTGTGCGCGAACAGCCCGGGCGTCGTGGCGGAGTGGCTCGAGGCCACCGGCATCCCGGCGGCGACGATCGTCGAGATCGACGGCGAGGAGCGCACCTTCGGCGAGGCCCTGCGCACGCGTCTCGACATCACGAAGACCCCGACCGACCTCGTGCGCTTCGTCGCCGAACGCAGCGACGACACCACGCTCGCGGCGTTGCTGCGGCGTGAGAACAAGGGGCGGCTGGAGCAGTTCCTGTGGAGTCAGCAGGCCGTCGACCTCGTGCGCGACCACCCGGTGCAGGCCACCCCCGCCGAGTGGGTGGGGGTGCTCAAGCGGCTCCAGCCTCGGCAGTACTCCATCTCTTCGAGCCCGAAGGCTGATCCCGACACCGTCGAGCTCACCGTCGCGGTCGTGCGCTTCGAGACCGACTCGGGCCGCGCGCGCGGCGGCGTGTGCTCGACCTTTCTCGCCGGTGGACTGGGCGAGTCAACCCCCGTGTACCTGCAGCGGTCGCCGGGGTTCCGGCCGCCGACGTCGCCGGACGCACCGATGATCATGATCGGACCGGGCACCGGCATCGCCCCGTTCCGGGGGTTCCTGCATGATCGCCGCGCTGACGGCCACGCCGGTCGCAACTGGCTCTTCTTCGGCGAGCAGCACGAGGCGAGCGACTTCTACTACCGCGATGAGCTGCTCGAGATGCACGAGGACGGGTTCCTCACACGCCTCGACCTCGCCTTCTCGCGCGACCAGCGCCAGAAGATCTACGTGCAGGACCGCATGATCGAGCACGGCGCCCAGATGTGGCGCTGGATCGAGGAGGGCGCGCACGTGTACGTGTGCGGCGATGCGGCGCGCATGGCCAGGGACGTCGATGCGACGCTCGTCACGATCGCCCAGCAGCACGGCGGGCTGTCGGACGACGACGCCCTCGACTTCAAGCAGCGGCTCGCCGCCGACGGACGCTACGCCCGTGACGTCTACTGAGGGCTCGGCCCGTCGCCCCGCCCTGCCGCGAGAACACGAACGAACGAGAGAAGCGGATGCCTCGATTCGAGGCATCCGCTTCTCTCCTGCTCCGAGATCAGATGCGCTCTTTCGCAAGCGACGCGCGCGGGATGACGTATGCGATCACGGTGACCAGGAGAAGCGCGACGTAGCCGGCGACGAAGCCGTAGAACGCCGCGGTGTAGCCGCCCGTGGCGAGCTGGGAGGCGTTCAGCACCTGCGGGATGACGAAGCCGCCGTACGCCCCGATAGCCGAGATGATGCCGAGGGCCGCGGCGGCCTTGCGCTGCACCTTGACGGCGTCGGCGCTGCCGGGCTCGATGCCACGGGCGAGAGCACGAGCCGCGAAGATGCTCGGGATCATGCGGTAGGTCGAGCCGTTGCCCATGCCGGTCGCGGCGAAGAGCACGAGGAAGCACCCGAGGAACACCCAGAAACTCTGCAGCGGCAGCGTCCAGATGAGACCGAGGGCGCCGAGCGCCATGACCGTGAACGCGCCCACCGTGACCCGTGCGCCGCCGAACCGGTCGGCGAGGCGGCCTCCGTAGGGCCGCGCGAGCGAGCCGACGAGCGCGCCGAGGAAGGCCAGCGACACCGCCGCCTGACCCACCTGGAGGGTCGAGAAGGCCGGGAACTGGTCGGCGATGAGCTTGGGGAAGACGCTCGCGAAGCCGATGAACGAGCCGAACGTGCCGATGTACAGCAGAGCCATGAGCCACAGGTGCGGCTCACGGAGCGCCGCGGCGGACCCGGCGAAGTCCGCCTTCGCGGAGGACAGGTTGTCCATGTAGCGCCATGCGCCCCACATCGCCACGAGGATGAACGGGATCCACATCCAGCCGGCGAGCGAGATGTTCATGGTCGCCGCGGCGCCGAGGGTCACCACGACCGGAACGGCGAACTGGGCGACCGAGGTTCCGAGGTTGCCGCCGGCGGCGTTCAGGCCCAGTGCCCATCCCTTCTCCTTCTGCGGGAAGAAGTACGTGATGTTCGCCATCGAGCTCGCGAAGTTGCCGCCGCCGACGCCGCCGAGGGCTGCGACCAGCAGCAGCACGCCGAACGGCGTCTCGGGGTTCGCGACGACCACGCCCAGGAGCACCGCCGGAATCAGCAGCAGTCCGGCCGAGACGATCGTCCAGTTGCGGCCGCCGAAGATCGCGACCATGAAGGTGTAGGGGAACCGCAGCGTCGCGCCGACGAGGCTCGGCAGCGAGATGAGCCAGAACGACTCCGAGCTCGTCAGCGCGAAGCCCGCGTCGGGCAGCATCACCACGACGATGCTCCACAGCTGCCAGACGATGAACCCCAGGAACTCGGCGAAGATCGACCAGCCGAGGTTGCGGCGCGCGATGGCGCGGCCCTCGGCCGCCCAGAACGCGGCGTCCTCGGGGTTCCAGCCGTCGATCCAGCGGCCGGGCCGGCGGGCGAGGGTGACGGGAGCGGTGGTGCCGGTCGTGAGGGGTGGAGCTGCGGCATCCGTCGTGGACGGAGTGACGGTCGTGGTCATGACGCCTCCAGGGTGGGCATGCACTGCGGGGTGAGTGTGGTCCCACGCTAGGAAGCGGGTGTTTCCGCCCGCCGACCCGGGCTGTTACTTCTCGATCACTTCTGGATCACCGCGTGGTGGCGGGCGACGTTGGTGCTCCGTCACACGTCGGAAACACGACGACGGATGCCTAGACTCGAACGCATGCGCGTCGACATCGTCACGATCTTCCCGACGTTCTTCGACGTGCTGGGCGTCTCGCTGATCGGCAAGGCCCGGGACCGCGGCATCCTCGACATGCAGGTGCACGATCTGCGGGACTGGACCCACGATCGCCACCGCACCGTCGATGACACGCCGTACGGCGGCGGGGCCGGCATGGTCATGAAGCCCGAACCGTGGGGCGAGGCGCTCGACGAGGTGCTCACCGACGGCGCCGTGCTGCTGGTGCCCTCACCGGCAGGCGAGCTGTTCTCTCAGCCCATGGCGCGCGAGCTCGCACACGAGAGCCACCTCGTCTTCGCGTGCGGGCGGTACGAGGGCATCGACCAGCGCGTGGTCGATCACTACGCGGAGCGGGCAAGCGTGCGCCTCGTGAGCCTCGGCGACTACGTGCTCAACGGGGGCGAGGTCGCGGCGATGGCGGTGATCGAGGCGGTCTCTCGCCTCATCCCGGGGGTCGTCGGCAATCCCGAGAGCCTCGTCGAGGAATCGCACGAGCTCGGCCTGCTCGAGTATCCGAGCTACACCAAGCCCGCAGTGTGGCGCGGGCGGGAGGTGCCGCCGGTGCTCCTCAGCGGCAACCACGGCGCCATCGCGGCGTGGCGGCGCGAGCAGAGCCTCGAGCGCACCCGGGCCGACCGGCCCGACCTCCTCGACGGCGCCGAGGCCTGAGCCCGGGCGGCGCCGAT
>NZ_RRYE01000315.1 GCF_004010105.1 Microbacterium sp. CPCC 204701 | reverse complement strand
GGTGACGACGATGCGGCTCATGGTCGCGCCGCCGTCGCGTCAGCGGCGAGGAACGGGATGCCGAGGTCGGCGACCTGCACGGGAAGCCCGGTCTCGAGCGATCGGTTGCCGGCGATGCCGACGGCGATGGAGCGGACGCCGTCGCGCCAGTCCGCGGGGCGCGCGAGCGGGTCGTCTCCGGGGCCCTCGAAGACGTCGGCGAGCAGCAGCGCGTCGCCGCCGCCGTGGCCGTCGCCGCTGCTCTCGATCGGAACCTCGTATGCGGCCTCCCAGTGCCGCTGCACGATGAGCCGTTCGCCCTCGGGGCGCAGCGACTGCGCGGTGCCGGCGTGGACGGCGGAGGGGTCGAGCACCGGGTGCAGGCCTTCGCCGGCGAGCACCGCGCCCCGCTCGACGACCTCGAGCTCGGCGCGGCCGAGGGTGCCGTTCACCGCGACGCGGTACCCCTCCCATGGCGAGTGCGCGTTGAGGGAGTACGAGAGCGTCGCGCCGGACGCGTAGTCCACGACGAGCGCGAGGTTGTCTTCGATCGTGATGCCCTCGCCGAACACGTCGCGGTCGCGCAGGTAGCCGTCGTGCTGCTCGGCCTCGAGGTACAGGGCCTTCAGGCGCTCGTCCTGGCGCAGGTCGAGCTCGAAGGCGTCGGCTCCGTCGTGCGTGCCGCGTTCCGGACGGCTCAGGATGCCGCGGGCCGCCGCGTTCCCTGCGCCGTAGAAGCGCAGCCCGCCCGACGCGAACACCCGGCGCGGGGCCGAGCGGATCCACCAGTTGACCAGGTCGAAATGATGGCTCGCCTTGTGGACGAGGAGCCCGCCGGAGTGCTCCTTCTCGCGGTGCCAGCGGCGGAAGTAGTCGGCGCCGTGCTTGGTGTCGAGCACCCACGAGAAGTCCACCGAGGTCACTTCGCCGATCGTGCCGTCCTGGATCACCTGACGCAGAGCGGAGTTGCGCGGCGAGTAGCGGTAGTTGAACGTGATGACGACCTCGCGCCCGGTTCGGTCGATGGCGTCCTCGATGGCCGCGGTAGACGGCCCGTCGATCGTGAGCGGCTTCTCGACGACGACATCGGCTCCGGCATCCGTCGCCCGCACGATGAGCGGCGCGTGCAGGTCGTCGCGCGCGCAGATGACGACGCGGTCGACGCGCTCGCCGCGGATCATCTGCTCGAGGTCGTCGGGGCCGTAGACCGCAGGCGCGGGCCGGCCGGCAGCGACGACGCGATCGACGTAGTACTGGGCGCGCACCGGGTTCGGCTCGCAGATGGCGACGAGCACCGCGTCGTCGGCGTAGCTGCCGGTGATCGCATCGACGTACATCTGGGCGCGGTGACCCGCGCCGACGAGGGCGTACCGGCGGTGGCTCATCTCACTCCTTCAGGAAACGTTTTCTCAGGGTACCACGAGCGCGGGTTCGCAGCGCGCGGTCCAGGCGTACGGGTTCGCACGGAGCGAGGCTTCGTTCGGGTGGCGCGACACGCGGATTCGTGGCGGGAATGCCGCGTGTCGTGGCACCTGAATGCGCGCGACCGCGCGTGTGGACGAGCCCGGACTGCCACGTGTGTGCGCCATCCGGCCAATGGCCCGCGGGGTGCGCCCGAGGACGGCATTCGAAGGTTCGCGCTCGACAGAATCGTGGGATGCCCCTGGTCACGGTTCACCTCCGGTACGAGATCGACCCCGACAAGCTCGAGGAGTTCACCCGCTACGCGCGCGAGTGGATCCGGCTCGTCGACAAGCTCGGCGGCACGCACCACGGATACTTCATGCCGAGCGAGGGCGACAGCGACGAGGCGTTCGCGCTGTTCACGTTCCCGTCGCTCGCCGACTACGAGGCCTATCGCACGGCGTCGTTCGCCGACCCCGAGTGCGTCGCGATGTTCGAGTACGCCCGCGAGACGGGGTGCATCCGCCGTTACGAGCGCCGCTTCCTGGCCCCGGTCTTCAGCTGACGCGGGCTCCGGCCGCAGGGCCGGTAGAGCCGCGGACGGTGAGCTCGGGGAGGAGAGTGAGCGGATGCCCCGGCTCGGCGCTCTCGAGCAGCTCGCGCATGCGCGACCACGCCTGCGCTCCGAGCTCGGCGGCCGGGACGGCCGACGTCGTCAGCGGTGGCGTCGTGTACTGCGCGAACGGGATGCCGTCGAACCCCGCGACGGAGAGGTCGTCGGGGACGCGGCATCCGCTCGCCTGGAGGGCGCTCAACAGGCCCATCGCGACGAGGTCGTTGAAGGCGAGTGCGGCCGTCGCGTCCGACTCGAGCACGGCGGGTGCCGCGGCGGCGCCGGCCTCGAAGTCGACGCCGCAGGGGATCTCGGTCACGTCGGTGTCGGGGTGCGCGATGCGGAACGCCTCGATCGCCTCGAGCCGGGCCGCGTTCGCGACACTGCCGGGGGCGCCGGCGAGGAACACGATGCGGCGGTGGCCGAGCGCGTGAAGATGGGTGAGCTCGGCCGTCAGGGCGCTGCCGTAGTCGGCGCGCACCGACGGCACGTCGCCCGACGCGCGGTTGATCAGCACGACGGGCTGGAGTCCTCCGACGAGGCGGTCGAGCTCGTCCTGCGGCAGTCGCGGCGCGCACAAAATCACGCCGTCCGTGCGGCGGCGGGTCGCGGTGGCGAGTACACGCTCCTCGTCGACCGACTCCGCCGAGTCCGCCACGAGCACGTGGTAGTCGTCGGCTGCGGCCGCGCGGCTCAGCCCGCGGAGGATCGCCTGGAAGGTCGGGTTGCCAAGATCGGGCACGACGACCGCGACCGTCTGGGTGCGGCCGAGCACGAGGCTGCGGGCGACGGCGCTCGCGGTGTAGTCGAGCGCGGCCGCGGCATCCTGCACCTTCGCGACCAGCGTGGGGTCCACCGTGGGATTGCCGTTCAGCGCGCGCGAGACCGTCGAGAGCGAGACGCCGGCGCGGGCTGCGACGTCCGCGATGGTGACGCCCTTCGGCGGTCGAGGCATCCGTCGACTCCCTTCGGTCGGTTCAGCCTAACCGGGGAGGAAACGCTTCCTGGTGCACGCGGATGCGTCAAGCGCGCGGCGGCGTCGACCCGCGCACGATGACCTCGAGTGGGAGAGACGGTTCGGCGGGCTCCCACTCCGGGTCGATCGCCGCGTGCAGCGCGCGATAGCCCAGCTCTTCGAGAGGGACCCGCACCGTCGTGAGGCCCGGACGGATGTCGCGACCCGTCGCGATGTCGTCGAATCCGGCGACGGCGACGTCGGCGCCGACGTCGCGTCCGGCATCCCGGACTGCCGACATGGCGCCGATCGCGACCACGTCGCTGATGCCGAAGATCAGGGTTCCCGGGGCGACGTCGCCCGCGAGCAGCTCGCGCGCGGCGTCGTAGCCGGCGTCGCGCGTGAAGCCCGCACGACGCACCTCGCGAACGGCGCCTCCGCCCGAGCCGAAGCCCTCGGTGAACCCGGCGAGGCGGTCGTCGGACGTACGGATGCCCGGGGATGCCGCGAGGACGACTGATTCGCGATACCCGAGTCGGGCGAGCTCGGCGCCGAGCGCCGCCGCGCCGCCGCGGTTGTCGACCGCGACGGATCGTGCCGGCCCGCCGCCGGG
>NZ_RRYE01000314.1 GCF_004010105.1 Microbacterium sp. CPCC 204701 | reverse complement strand
CGACGTCGTCGGCCTTGCGCAGCGCCTCGGCCTGCTCGGCACGCAGCTTCTCGGCATCCGCCTGATGCTCGTCGATCGTGCTGGACCGCCGTTCGGCGTCGATCGAGGCCTCAGCCGCACGCGCCTTCGCGGACTCTGCCGCGGCCGCAGCTGCCGCGGCATCGGCACGGGCTCGCGCCGCCTCGGCCTCGTGCTCTCGAGCCTGGAGGTCGGTCTCACGCGCGCCGGCGCGCAGCTTCTCGGCCCGCTCGTGCCGGTGCTCGAGCTGCCGCGTCCGCCGCTTGCGTGACGTCATGATCATCGCGATCACCACGATCGCGAGCAGGATGACGATGCCGACGATGATCCAGATCAGGGTGCTCGTATCCACGGGTGGACTCCTTCCCCTCGCGCGCCGGAGGAGGATCCCGGCGCTCCCGGGGCCTACGCAACCGCAGGGCCTGCGCTCGTGGCAAACGGCTTGCGTCGCGCGGGACGGTGCGCTAGGTGCTCAGCTCCACACGCTGGGGGCCTCGGCCCGCGTGGGCGGAAGAGCGGATGCCGCGGCCCACTCGTGCACCCAGTCCTCCACCTCCGGGATCCCCTCGGGGCGCCCGACGGCCGCGAACAGCTCCTCGTGCGAGAGCGTGCCGCCGGCGCGCTTCATCATGCGCGCGCGGATGATCGCGCGGGCGTAGACCTCGCCCTCGACGACGGCCCGGTGCTCCAGATAGAGCGCCTTGTCGTCGTGGCCGATCATGCGCGACTCGACGTCGAAGCGCTGCCACAGGTTCAGCGACTTGCGGAACGTCACCGTCTCGCTCGAGACCACCGCGTACCACCCGCGTTCCTTCATGACGTCCCACAGCCCGGTGCGCACGAGCAGGTCCCAGCGTCCGAGGTCGAACAGCGACAGGTAGCGGCCGTTGTTCATGTGCTGCAGCAGGTCGATGTCGGTGGGCAGCGTTGTGAGCCGCACGCGCCCGATCTCGGTGGGCCCGAGCCGCCCGGACCGCCGTACACGCCGCCGCGCCGTGAGCATCACCATGAGGGTCCGCCAGATCACGTTCACGAGGTGCGATCGTAGCGATCCGCGCCCGATTCACCCATTCGGTTGTCGGATGCCGACAGACGCGCCGGGCGTGTGCGTCGCATTTCATGCGCGCGCGACCTTGATTTCGCCTCGTGGCACGGCGCGCGTAGAGTCTGGCCCATGGAAGCCGAACTCCAGACCGACATCGTCGTCCGTCCGGTGCGGGACGTCGACGCCGAAGCCCTCGGCCGCGTGCACGCCACCTGCTGGCACGAGACGTACGACCACCTCATCAGCAAGGCCGCCCTCGAAGCGGTCTCGCCCAAGCGCATGGCCGAGCTGTGGACCCACTGGGCCGTGCAGGGTCCAGAGTTCAAGATGTACGCCGCCCTCGTGAACGGTGAGATCGTCGGTTTCGCGGGGTCCGGCCCCGCCCGCGACCGGGATGCCCCGCGGTTTCGAGAGCTCTACTTCATCTACCTTCTCGACGCCCACCACGGCACCGGGATCGGGCAGAAGCTCTTCGACGCGGTCGTCGAGAAGGACGAGCCGCTCTATCTGTGGGTCGCCGAAGACAACCCGCGCGCGCACCGGTTCTACACGCGCAACGGCTTCGCACTCGACGGAGCCTCGCACACCGAGCCGTTCCTCGGCGAGACCCTCACTGAGGTGCGCTTCGTGCGCTGACTCCGAAGACCTCCAGAGGCGTGTCCGGTTCGCCGGGCACGCCTCTTCATTCGGCATCGGCAAGACTGGGAGCATGTCGCCTCGCCCCGCGCTCTCCGTCTGGCCCCTCGAGGGAATTCCCGAGATCACCGCGGGCGCCGACCTCGTCGACGTCATCGCGCGGGCCGGCGGCTCCGATCTCGCCGACGGCGACATCCTCGTCGTGACCTCGAAGATCGTCTCGAAGGCCGAGGGCAGATTCGTCGTCGCCGACGACCGCGAAGACGCCATCACCGCCGAGACCGTCCGGGTCGTGGCAGCCCGCACGTTCCCGGGCGGCGCGACGACGCGCATCGTCGAGAACCGGCTCGGCATGGTGTCGGCCGCGGCGGGGGTCGACGCGTCGAACACGCCCGAGGGCACGGTGCTGCTGCTGCCGGTCGACCCCGACGCGTCGGCGCGCGCGATCGCCGCGGGACTGCGCGAGCGGCTCGGGATCGAGGTCGGCGTGATCGTGTCGGACACCCTCGGCCGCGCGTGGCGCGAAGGTCAGACCGATCACGCCATCGGCGCGGGCGGCGTGCACGTCTTCGAGGATCTTCGCGGGGCGACCGATGCCGAGGGCCGCCCGCTCGTCGTCACCATGCCGTGCGTCGCCGACGAGCTGGCGGCGGCGACCGATCTCGTCAAGGGCAAGGCGGCGCGCCTGCCGATCGCCGTGGTCCGTGGCCGCGCGGATCTCGTCGGATCCCTCGACCTGCCCGGCGCCCGCTCGATCGTGCGCCCGCTCGAGCGCGACATGTTCCGGCTCGGTGCCGACGAGGCCTACGCCGAAGGGTTCGCCGCGGGCCAGGCGTCGGCCCGCGGCGACGTCGCCGACGCCTTCCAGTCCGGCCCGTAGCCCGACGAGCGCGGCGTCAGCGCTCCGATCGCAGCACGGCCTCTCCCGCCGACACCTCGACATGGATCGTGCGGGTCGCGCGGGGGTCGGATCCGATGCCGTTGTCGAATCCGCCGGCCGAGACATCGGACTGCACGGCGTAGTCCCCGTCGGGAACGGTGAGCTTCAGGGACCCCGCACTCACGTCGACCTCCACGGAGTCGGGCTGCGTGCCAGACAGGCGGGCATCCAGCGACCCGGCGCTGACCGAGAGGTTCGCCTCGCCGACGTCCTCGAGGTCGAGCTCACCGCGCCCCGCGCTCACCTCGGCCGACACCGACCGCGCCGCGCCGGCGATGTCGAACGAGCCCGCGCCGAGCGACACGTCCAGCTCGCCGAACGTCCCGTCCGCGACGAGGTCCCCCGCTGACAGCGACATGTCGGCGTCCACGCCTTCGAGGCTCGAGGGCAGGCGCAGGACCGCGTCGCCGCTGCGATCGCCGAACCATCCGCTCCAGCCCCATCCGAACCAGCCGAGCCAGCCGGACCGGTCGGGCGAGGCGATCTCGAGGGTGTCGCCGTCACGCTCGAAGCGCCACCGCTCGGAACCCCAAGAACTGGTCACCTCGAGCTCGGCCTCGTCGACGTCGCCGAACTCGACGCGCACGACGCCGGCCGATGCGTCGAGATCCACATCGTCGACGCCTGCGACCGCGACGGTGCGCGTCGAGGTGTGCACCGACGCCGATGCGATCGTCCCGACCACCGCCGAGACCACGGTCACTCCCAGCACGACGGCGCCGAGGACGATCGCGACGATCGCGACCGCGCGGGCACCGTCCGAGGCAGGCGCGGGCGGTGGCGCGGGCGTTCCGGGGGCGGGCGGAGGCGGCGTGACGGTCGTGCTCATCGGTTCGTTCCTGTCTGCGGCGCGCGGCCGCTCGATGTCGTTCCGGTCGGCGGGTTCGGGCCGCCCCGCGGTGGAGCGGGCGGGGGCGGGACCGGGCTGC
>NZ_RRYE01000313.1 GCF_004010105.1 Microbacterium sp. CPCC 204701 | reverse complement strand
TCGCGTCGGTTCGAGACGAAGTCCCATCGGGCCCCGTCGACCGCTCCTGCGCGCCGTCGGCCAGGCGCGCCGCGACCAGCAGGTCACGGCGCGCCTGCTGCAGCAGTCGCCACGCATCCACCGGCGGCACCGGCTCGTCATCGCGCCCCTCGCGCGGCGACTGCACGATCCGGGCGCGGCTCAGGAGGCCGCCGGCGTTGCGCGTCCGGACCGTTTCGAGCTCGATGTCCCACCCCAGCTTCCCTGCCGCGTCCTTCAACACCCGGGTCGCCGCTGCAGGGTCGCCCGACACGACCAGGTGGCTCGGAACGTACACCGTGCCATAGGCCTGGAGTCCCGGGATCGGCTCACGGCGCGGGTCGAGGACGACCCCCTTCGGCTCGCCTGCGACCTCGCGTTCGCGCCAAGTGCGTCGTGCCGTGCTCTCATCCCGGGGCATGTGTTCTCCTCACAGACAGCAGAATCCGCGGCCCCACGGCCGCGGCATCCGGATTCCTCATCGTGCGTGTCAGACCTCGAACTGGGGAGTCTGGAAGTCCCTGAGCTCGCCGTCGGCGGCCCGCACGACCAGACGCAGCCGGGCCACTCCCGGCGTCACCTCTTCGAACGCGAAGCGGCCGTGCTCGCCGGGGTCGGCGGCCCACTCCCGCTCCCCCTGCACCAGCCGGATGGCAAGGGCCGTGGCATCCACCCATCCGTCGACGCGGCGCCCGCCATCCTCGGTGGCCGTCACGTGCAGCAGCACGCTCGTCGTGCCGTCACTGAACTGCAGCGTCGCCGTGTCGTTCTCGCCGCGCACAGCGGCGAACGAGCCCTCGACGAGCGTCAGCAGCGCGTACTCGCGCGAGAGATCTTCGACGGCGACCGCCGCCACCATGCGGTCGACGAGGTCGGCCGGCACCGGGTCGACCTCCTCCCACATGTGCCGCATGCGCGCGAAGAGCGCGGCATCGGCCGCGAAGTCCTCAGTCTCCATCGTCGTCCCCCCATCCGTCGCCTTCGAGTGCGGCGCGAAGCTTCGCGAGACAGCGCTGCCGCGTCGGCCCGATCGACCCGATCGGCATCGCGAGATCCTGGGCGATGCGCGCGTAGTCGGGGCGGTCCTCGAACGCGACGATCCGCAGCAGGCGCTGGCATCGTTCGTTGAGCGTTCCGACCGCCGTCCACAGGCGACGGGTCTCGTCGTCCTGGGTGGCGGTCTGCTCGGCAGATTCGTGGACAGGGAGATGGGGTTCGAGCGACTCGGCCTCGGTCGGATCTGCTCGCCGGTGGTGCTTGCCGACGCGCCACGCCTCGCGGCGGGCGCACATCGTGAGCCACCCCGACACCGCCTGCGGGTCCTGGATGGTCTCGTGCCGGCGCACCAGCGTCAGCCACGTCGTCTGCACGACGTCCTGTGCCAGTGAATGGTCGAGTCCGTACGCGCGCACGACGTGCCAGAGCGGTGGCGACATGAGACGGACGAGCTCGTCCATCGCGCGGCCGTCACCCTCTCGCCATCGTACGAACAGCGCCGCGGCACGCTGCCATCGCGCCGGCTCTACGGAGTCGACGGATGCCTCGGCGTCCGGTTGCGTCATGACGCCCATTCTGTCCACACCATGACCGAGTGCGATAGTCCGTGCCTGATACACCCGGTCCACGGGTTCTCCGTGAGACGGCATCTGACCGCCGAGAGGCTGGGTGTTACCCAGGATCTCGGCGGCCAGATGCCGTCTCACCGGTCCGGCCTACAATTCCTGGCATGACGACCGCCCCCCTGCTCTATGTGTGCGTGCGGCCGCAGGAGGGAGCCGCCGCGGCGGAGTACGAGTCGTTCCGTTCGGCGATGCACCTGACGCCCGAGGAGTTCGCCCGTCACGACCTCGTGCGCGAGCCGCTCCCCGCCGACGCGTTCGAGCGGTATCGCGGATTCCTCGTGGGCGGGAGCCCCTTCAACGTGACCGACCCCGAGTCGACCAAGACCGATGCGCAGCGCCGACTCGAGGCCGACCTGGCGCGCATCGCGAAAGCGGCCGCGGCGGGCGACGGTCCGGCGGCCCTCTTCACCTGCTACGGCATCGGCGTCGCGACGCGCGCCCTCGGCGGGACGGTGAGCCGCGCGTTCCCCGAAGACACGGGCCCGGTGTCGATCGCACTCACCCCGGTCGCGGGCGCCGACCCTGTGTTCGGCGGACTCGCCGACCGGTTCACCGCGCTGACGGCCCACAAGGAGGGCACCGAGTCGCTCCCGCCCGGTGCGAGGCTGCTGGCCTCCAACGACGCGTGCCCCGTGCAGGCGTACGGGATCGGCGACCGCCTCTACGCGACGCAGTTCCATCCCGAGCCGACGACCACGGCCTTCACCGAGCGCATGGCGGTCTACCGCGACGACGGCTACTTCGAGTCCCACGCCTTCGACGAGGTCGCCGGACGCGTGCTCGCGGCATCCGTCACCGAGCCGGTGCGGCTCCTCCGTGCCTTCGGCGCTGCCGCCTGAATCATGCCGAGGCGTTGCGCATCCCGATGACCTGCTGCAGCACCTTCCCGACGAGCGGCGTTCCCGTCACGATCACGGCGCCGACGATCGCGGCGATGCCGACGCCGGCGTCGTGGGGGTCACCGGCCAGCCGCGCGACCGCGATCCAGACCAAGCCCCATCCCATCGCGAGCCCGGGCGCGAGCCGCCAGCGGCTCCACCACGCGATCACCACGCCGACCACTGCGATCAGCACGACCGTCGCGACGCCCCACCCGGTCGCACCTCCGCCGTCTTCGCCGGTCGCCGGCGCGAGCCAGGCCGCGATGTTCGCCACGGTGGCCACGGTCACCCAGCCGAGGTGCAGGCCCGTGACACCGTCGATGAGCACGCTGTCGGCGACACCGCGGCCGGGGAACGCCATCGTCACGTGGAACGCCACGGCGAGTGCGATCAGCAGCAGCACGATCACGAGCACCGTCAGCGGCAGCGAGGCGAACTGCGCCGCGACCAGCCACAGGCCGTTCAGCACCATCGTTCCGGCGACGAGCGCACCGAGCGCGCGCTGGCGCTCTCGCGGGCGCTGGCGGGGGAACACCTGCCACGCGGTGTACCCAAGGAGTCCGAGATAGATGACGTTCCAGATCCCGAAGGCGGGCCCCGCGGGCGCCAGGTACGAGCCGTCCGCGTCGAGTGCGCCGTCCTGCACGTCCTGGATCGGGGTTCCGCCGAACGCTCCGACGCCCAGCAGCGCAGCCACGATCATGAAGCAGAACGCGCAGATCACCGCGACCTGGCGGGCGGCGTCCTTCCTGCGCTCGCGCTCGGGCGCGCGCGCGGGCGCGAGCTTGGAGGCTGCCGGAGTGTCCACTCGGTCACCGTAGGGCCGCCACGGTGCCGGTCGCAGCGGGTTGACAACGGCCCGCTCGCGCCCTATCGGCGGCGGGGGGGTCAGGCGCCGGGCGGCGGCTTGAGGAGCAGTCCGATCCGCTCGTCGAGGTACCGCTCCAGCGGCACGAAGCCTCCGGCTGCGCTCCACCGGACGCTCACGACGCCGTCCGCCCATGTGAGGGGGCCGGATGCCTCGCCCCGGTCGACCGCGTCGGCGTCCAGCGTCCG
>NZ_RRYE01000312.1 GCF_004010105.1 Microbacterium sp. CPCC 204701 | reverse complement strand
CGCACCATCGATCCGTCACTGGACGAAGGCGTGTACTGCCAGTTCCGCGGACCCCAGTACGAGACCCCCGCCGAAGTGCACATGGCCAAGACGATCGGGGGCCACATCGTCGGCATGTCGACCGCGCTCGAGGCGATCGCGGCGCGCCAGGCGGGCATGGAGGTGCTGGGCTTCTCGCTCATCACCAACATGGCGGCCGGCATCCAGGCGGCCCCCCTCAGCCACCAAGAGGTGATCGAGGCGGGGCGTGAGGCCGAGCCGGTCATCTCGTCGCTGCTGGCCCGCGTGATCGGGGCGCTGTGAGCGACGCCGAGGTGCCCGCGGCCGACGCCGACCGCCAGGAGCCCGCACCCGATTCGGTGCCCGCAGAACCGGACTCGGTGCTCGACACCGCTCGCGCGTGGCTCGCGCAGGACCCGGACGGCGAGACGCGCACCGAGCTGCGCGAGCTGATCGCGTCCGCGGAGTCCGGCGACGAAGCCGCCTCCGCCGACCTCGTCGACCGGTTCTCGACGCGTCTCGCCTTCGGCACCGCCGGGCTCCGCGGCGAGCTCGGTGCCGGCAGCAACCGCATGAACCGCGTGCTCGTGGCGCAGGCGGCAGCAGGGCTCGCCGCCTTCGTGCGCGAGAGGGCGGGGATGCCGCCGCTCGCGGCCGAGCCTGCGACAGAGGATTCCGCGCCCGCAGGCGAGAAGGCCGAGGCACCCGCTGAACTTCCCGCCGAGGCGCCGGCTGAGGCGCTGACCGAGCCTCCCTCGGCGGATGCACTGGAGGCCGAGGGTCCCGAGACTCCCGGCATCCTCGATGACGCCCCCATCGTCGTCATCGGGTACGACGGCCGCCGCAACTCCGACGTGTTCGCGCGCGACTCGGCCGAGATCTTCGCCGGGGCCGGCCTGCGGGCGATCCTGATGCCGCGTCTGCTCCCCACGCCGGTGCTGGCCTTCGCGGTGCGCCACTTCGGTGCGGCGGCGGGCGTCATGGTCACCGCGAGCCACAACCCGCCGAACGACAACGGCTACAAGGTGTACCTCGGGGGCGCCGACGAGGGCTCGCAGATCGTGTCGCCCGCCGACGCCGAGATCGCCGCCCACATCCAGCGGGTGGCGGATGCCGCCGACATCAGCACGCTCCCGCGCTCGCTGGCGTTCGAGCTCGCGACCGAAGACGTCGTCGACGCCTACATCGCTGCGACGGCCGCCGTCGCGCCGGCGCCGGCGGGAGCGGAAGGCCTGCGCTGGGTCTACAGTGCGATGCACGGCGTCGGGTGGGAGACGTTCTCGCGCATCCTCGAGCAGGCGGGCTACCCCGCCCCCGTTCCGGTGACGGAGCAGCTCGACCCCGACGGGACGTTCCCGACCGTGGCGTTCCCGAACCCCGAGGAGCCCGGCGCGATGGATCTCTCGTTCGCCGCCGCGCGCGAGGCGGATGCCGAGCTCATCGTCGCGAACGATCCCGACGCCGACCGGCTCGCCATCGCGCTGCCCGACGCCGACGCCGAGGGCGGCTGGCGCCGGCTCACCGGGAACGAGATCGGACTGCTGCTCGGCTGGCGCGCCGCGCAGCGCACGACGGCCGAGGGCGTTCCGGAAGGCGCCTCGCTCGCGTGCTCGCTGGTGTCGTCGCCCGGTCTTCAGGCGGTGGCGGAGCACTTCGGGCTCGACTTCCACGCGACGCTCACCGGCTTCAAGTGGATCTCGCGCGCGCCCGGCATCGTCTACGGCTTCGAAGAGGCGCTCGGCTATCTCGTCAACCCCGAGACCGTGCGCGACAAGGACGGCATCTCGGCGGCTGTCGCGATGCTGGGTCTCGTGTCCGAGGCGCGCCTGCGCGGCGCGACGCCGGCCGACCTGCTCCGCGAGTTCGACGACACGTTCGGCGCGTTCGCGAGCGACCAGGTGTCGGTGCGTGTCGACGACGTGTCACAGATCGCGGAGGTCATGGCGGCCCTGCGGGCGCGGCATCCGGAATCCGTCGGCGAGGTCGCCGTCGACCGCGTCGACGACCTCCTCGACGGCGTCGAGGACCTTCCCCCGGGCGACGTGCTGCGGCTATGGCTCGCCGACGGGTCGCGTGTGATCGTTCGCCCGAGCGGCACCGAGCCGAAGCTGAAGCTCTACCTCGACGTGCGCGGAGAGTCGCGCGAGGACGCCGCGGCACGCATCGGCGCCCTCGTCGACGGCGCGAGGGAGCTGCTCGCCGCGTACGGCGGCTGACGCCGCCCGCGCCCTACGCGTGTCGGACCCTCGTGCTAGAGTTCGTTCGCGATATATCGCGAGATCAGCATCATACGAGGAGCAATTCATGACGCGCGCGGACGACGAGAACGTGACGGATGCCGGCACCGCCGCAGCCGATCCCCCGCGCTGGCAGCGGAACGTCGTCCTCTTCCTGAGCGGGCAGACCGTCAGCCTGTTCGGATCGATGCTGGTTCAGTACGCGGTGTTCTGGTACCTGACCATCACGTACCAGTCCGGGCTCGTGATGACGCTCGCGGCGGTGTTCGGATTCCTTCCGCAGGCGATCGTCTCGATCTTCGGCGGAGTATGGGCCGACCGACACAACCGCAAGTACCTCATCATGGGCGCCGACACCGCGATCGCCCTGTCGACGCTCGCGCTCGCGCTCATCATGATGAGCGGGTACGACGCCGTGTGGCTGATCTTCGCCACCATGGCGATCCGGTCGGCGGGCGCCGGCATCCAGATGCCCGCGGTCTCGGCACTGATCCCGCAGATCGTGCCGACCCGCAATCTCATCCGCGTGAACGGCGTGAACGGCTCGATCCAATCGGCGATGGCGCTGCTCGCGCCGGCCGCGGCCGGCGCGATCTTCGCGTGGGCCTCGGCCGCGACGGACGGCACCGCGGCATCCCTCATCCCGATCTTCTTCATCGACGTCGTCACGGCGGTCATCGGAGTCGGCATCCTGGCGCTCATCCCGGTCAGCACGATCCGCCGGGCTGCCGACGCGCAGACCGGGTACTTCGCCGACCTGGTTGACGGGGTGCGCTACATCGTGCACCACGCGTTCGTGCGTTGGCTGCTCGTGCTGTTCGCGATCATCTTCCTGCTGACGGTTGCCCCCTCGAATCTCACGCCGCTGATGCTGGTGCGCTCGTTCCCGGCGGGCGAGGCGCAGGACGTCGTCAACCTCGCGGTGCTCGAGATCGCGTTCAGCATCGGCATGATGCTCGGCGGCATCCTGGTGGCGTCGCTCTTCGCCAAGCGCAGCCGGATCGGGCTGATCGTGATGGCATCGCTCGTGTTCGGCGCTCTCTCGATCGGGCTCGGCCTGTCGCCGAACGTGTGGGTGTTCTTCGGCTTCATGTTCTTCGTCGGACTCGCGGTCCCGTTCTTCTCGACGCCGTCGATGACGCTGCTGCAGGAGACGGTCGAGCCCGAGCGCCAGGGCCGCGTGTTCGGCTTCGTCGGCATCGTGATGGCGGTCGCGATGCCGATCGGCATGGTCGTGTTCGGCCCGCTCGCCGATGTGATGCCGATCGAGGTGCTGCTGATCGCGGCCGGCGTCCTCACGTTCGTCGTCATCGGCCTCGCCGTATGGCTGCCCGCCGGCCAGCGGGCGATCGCGGCGGCGCGGCGCG
>NZ_RRYE01000311.1 GCF_004010105.1 Microbacterium sp. CPCC 204701 | reverse complement strand
CGCGCACGACTGCCCGCCCCGCCGCGCCGCAGCCGATCCCCGCGCAGGCGCCGAAGTCCGCGCCGTCGCCCGCCGAGTCCGCCGCCGAAGACCGGGTCACCGCTCTCAGGGGCCTGCCCAAGACGCTCGCGGCCAACATGGACGAGTCGCTCACGGTTCCCACGGCGACGAGCGTCCGCACGGTGCCCGCGAAGCTGATGATCGACAACCGCATCGTCATCAACAACCACATGGCGCGCACGCGCGGGGGCAAGGTCAGCTTCACCCACCTCATCGGGTGGGCGATCATCCAGGCGCTCAAGGAGTTCCCGAGCCAGAACGTGTTCTACGCCGAGATCGACGGCAAGCCGTCGGTCGTGGCTCCCGCGCACGTCAACCTCGGCATCGCGATCGACCTGCCGCGACCGGATGGCACGCGTGCGCTCCTGGTCCCCAGCATCAAGCGCGCCGACCAGCTGACGTTCGGCGAGTACCTCACCACGTACGAGGACCTCGTCTCACGCGCCCGCAACAACAAGCTGACGGCGGCCGACTTCCAGGGCACCACGATCTCGCTGACCAATCCTGGCGGCATCGGCACGGTGCACTCCGTGCCGCGCCTCATGAAGGGTCAGGGCTGCATCGTGGGCGCCGGCGCCCTGGAGTACCCGGCCGAGTTCCAGGGGGCCAGCGAGAAGACGCTCGTCGAACTGGGCATCGGCAAGACGATCACCCTCACGAGCACGTACGACCACCGCGTCATCCAGGGCGCCGGCTCGGGCGAGTTCCTCAAGAAGGTGCACGAGCTGCTCATCGGCCAGCGCGAGTTCTACGAGGGCATCTTCGCGGCGCTGCGCATCCCCTACGCGCCGATTCACTGGGCCTCCGACATCAATGTCGACCTCGCCGAGCGCGTCGACAAGACGGCGCGCGTGCAGGAGCTCATCAACTCGTTCCGGGTGCGCGGCCACCTCATGGCCGACACCGACCCGCTCGAGTACGTCCAGCGCACGCATCCCGACCTCGAGATCGAGAGCCACGGGCTGACGTTCTGGGACCTCGACCGCGAGTTCGTCACGAACGGCTTCGGCGGCAAGCGCCAGATGAAGCTCCGCGACATCCTCGGCGTGCTGCGCGACTCGTACTGCCGCACCATCGGCATCGAGTACATGCACATCCAGGACCCGGGGCAGCGTGCGTGGTTCCAGCAGAACGTCGAGGTCAAGTACCAGAAGCCCGGCCACGACGAGCAGCTGCGCATTCTCGACAAGCTCAACCAGGCCGAAGCCTTCGAGACGTTCCTGCAGACGAAGTACGTCGGGCAGAAGCGCTTCAGCCTCGAGGGCGGCGAGTCGCTGATCCCCCTCCTCGACGAGATCCTGCAGGGCGCGGCCGAGGCGGACCTGGACGGTGCCGCGATCGGCATGGCCCACCGCGGGCGCCTGAACGTGCTGACGAACATCGCGGGCAAGACGTACGGCCAGGTGTTCCGCGAGTTCGAGGGGTCCATCGCGATCGGCTCGAAGAGCGGCTCCGGGGACGTCAAGTACCACCTCGGCACCGAGGGCACCTTCGTGGCCGACGGCGACGGCGGTCAGGAGCTGCCGGTGTACCTGGCCGCGAACCCGTCCCACCTCGAGACGGTCGACGGCGTGCTCGAGGGCATCGTCCGGGCCAAGCAGGACCGCAAGCCCATCGGCAGCTTCTCGTGGCTGCCCATCCTCGTGCACGGCGACGCCGCCTTCGCCGGTCAGGGCGTGGTCGTCGAGACGCTGCAGATGTCGCAGCTGCGCGGCTACCGCACCGGCGGCACGATCCACGTGGTCGTCAACAACCAGGTCGGCTTCACCACGACGCCGCAGGACGGCCGCTCGTCGGTCTATGCCACCGACGTCGCCAAGACCATCCAGGCGCCCGTCTTCCATGTCAACGGCGACGACCCCGAGGCGGTCACTCGTGTCGCTCAACTGGCGTTCGCGTACCGCGAGCGGTTCCACCGGGACGTCGTGATCGACCTGGTGTGCTACCGCCGCCGCGGTCACAACGAGGGCGACGACCCGTCGATGACGCAACCTCTCATGACGAACCTCATCGAGGCCAAGCGCTCGGTTCGTCGCCTGTACACCGAGGCTCTGGTCGGTCGCGGCGACATCACCGAGGAGGAGTACGAGCAGGCGAAGCAGGACTTCCAGAATCGTCTCGAGATCGCCTTCGCCGAGACCCACGCGGCCGAGACCGGCTCGTCCCCGGTCGTCGAGGCGGATGCCGCAGCCCTTCCCGTCGCCGGTGAGCCCGAGACGACGGGCGTGTCGCGCGAGATGGTGCACCTCATCGGAGACACGTTCGTCAACAAGCCCGACGGCTTCACGGTGCACAACAAGCTGCAGCAGCTTCTCGACAAGCGCCTCGACATGAGCCGCAACGGCTCGATCGACTGGGGCTTCGCGGAGCTCCTGGCGTTCGGCTCGCTGCTGCTCGAGAAGACGAATGTCCGCCTTGCCGGGCAGGACTCGCGTCGTGGCACGTTCGTGCAGCGTCACGCGGTGCTCCACGACCGCGCGAACGGCCAGGAGTGGATCCCGCTCACGAACCTCAGCGAGGACCAGGGCCGGTTCTGGGTGTACGACTCGTTCCTCAGCGAGTACGCCGCGATGGGCTTCGAGTACGGCTACTCGGTCGAACGTGCCGATGCGCTCGTGCTGTGGGAGGCCCAGTTCGGCGACTTCGCCAACGGTGCCCAGTCGGTCGTCGACGAATTCATCTCGTCGGCCGACCAGAAGTGGGGCCAGCAATCTAGTGTCGTGCTGCTGCTCCCCCACGGCTACGAGGGGCAGGGTCCTGACCACTCGTCGGCACGCATCGAGCGGTACCTGCAGATGTGCGCGCAAGACAACATGACCGTTGCGCGCCCGTCGACCCCCGCGTCGTACTTCCACCTGCTGCGGCGCCAGGCATACGCGCGCCCCCGTCGCCCGCTGGTCGTCTTCACGCCGAAGGCGATGCTGCGGCTGCGCGGCGCCACGAGCAAGGTCGAGGACTTCCTGAGCGGCAAGTTCCAGCCGGTGCTCGACGACGACCGCGGCATCGACAAGTCCGCGGTCACGCGGGTGCTGCTGCACTCGGGCAAGATCCACTGGGATCTGCGCGCGGAGCTCGACAAGAACCCGAACCCGGCGATCGCCCTCGTGCGTCTCGAGCAGTACTTCCCTGCTCCGATCGACGAGCTCAACGGCGTCCTCGACGCGTACCCGAACGCCGAGCTGGTTTGGGTGCAGGACGAGCCCGAGAATCAGGGTGCCTGGCCATTCATCGCACTGGCGGTCGCGCAGCACCTGGGCGGCCGCGGGATCCGCCGGATCTCGCGCTCGGCAGCGGCGTCGACCGCGACCGGTTCGCCCAAGGTCCACGCGGTCGAGCAGGCCGCGATCATGCAGAAGGCGCTCACGCTCTAGGCGAACGGACCGCCATCTCGTCGTCCCTCGTGTGGGCGCGCGCCGTCGACTCGACGTCCCCCGCCCCCTCCCGAGGTCGTCGTGCTGTCGGCGGGGAGAGGCGGGGCCGCGGCATCCGTCGTCTTCACCTCGACGGATGCCGCGGACCGCCCGCGTGCCCGGCGCACCAGCGTGACGA
>NZ_RRYE01000310.1 GCF_004010105.1 Microbacterium sp. CPCC 204701 | reverse complement strand
CGCGCGTCGGTCTCGGCACCGACGTGCACGCGTACGGCGACGATGGGCCGCTCTGGCTCGCCGGCCTGGAGTGGCCGGGGGAGAAGGCGCTGTCGGGTCATTCGGACGGGGATGCCGTCGCCCACGCGATCGTCGACGCGCTGCTGGGCGCCGCGGGCCTCGGCGACATCGGCACGCACTTCGGCACGGATCATCCCGAGTACGCCGGAGCGCATGCGCACGCGTTCCTCGCCCGCACGCACGCGCTGCTGGGCGAAGCCGGGTGGCGCATCGGCAACGTGTCGGTGCAGGTGCAGGCGAACAGTCCCCGGTTCGCATCCCGGCGCGACGAAGCCGAGCGCGCGCTGTCGCACGCGCTCGGCGGCGCGCCGGTGTCGATCTCTGCGACCACGACCGACGGACTGGGCTTCACCGGCCGCGGAGACGGCGTCGCCGCCTTCGCGGTCGCCCTCGTCATTCCCGCGTGATCCCCGTCAGAGAGCGTGCGTCATGAAGACCGAGAACGGGTCCGGCGCGTAGTCCGCGAACGGGCCGCAGTACGCGAATCCCTCGCTCTCGTAGAGGCGCTGCGCCGGGACGAAGTCCTCGGTCGTACCGGTCTCGAGCCACAGGCTGGACATGCCACGGCTGCGCGCCTGGTCGACGATGTGGCGCAGCAGAGCGCGACCGACGCCGTATCCGCGAAAGCGGTCGTCGACGCGCATCGACTTGATCTCGCCGCGCTGCGCGTCCAGCGCCTTGAGCGCGCCGATGCCGGCGAGCTCACCGTGGATCCACGCGGACCAGACCGACACCGACGGATGCCGGAGCGCCGCCACGCCGAGCGCATGCACGCTCTCGGGGGGCGAGGTGTCGTGCATGCCGGCGAGGTGGAACTCCACGAGGCGCCGGGTCGCCGTCGAGGTCAGATCGTCGGTGCGGATCTCGATCGTGGTCTGCATGTCGCGCCCAGTGTGCCATCGGGGCGTTGCGGGCATGTTTCGCGGCGGGGTGTCAGGCCTCGACCGCGAACGGCTTCGGGTCGCGGGGCGAGCGCGAGCCCCACGCCAACAGCGCGAGCCCCGCCGCCAGCACCGCCAGTCCGATGATCGCGAGCAGCGAGAGGCGCTCGCCGAGCACGACGATGCCGAGGACGCTTGCAGTCAGCGGCTCGCCGAGCGTCAGGGTCGCGGCCGTCGCCGCGGTCAGGCCGCTCAGGCCCCACGTGAACAGCACGTACGCGATCGAGATCGTCGCGAGTCCCAACCACAGCGCCATCGTGAGCCCGGTGGGCGTCGCGAGCCACGCCAGATCGACGAAGGGCAGCGCGAACGCGCAGATGAGCGCGGAGCTCGCGCCCATCGCACCGACCACCGTGAACGGGTCCCAGCCCTCGTCGAGCAGCCGCCGCTGCGCGTTCGCGATGACCGCGAACGACGCGCCTGCGCCGACCGAGCCCAGCAGCCCGACCGGGTCCGTGCCGCCAGCACCGGCCGCGTCGCCGCCGAAGCCCAGCAGCACCACGCCGACCGTCGCGAGCGCGGTCGCGACCATCCACGTCGCGGTCGGCATCCGTCGTGTCAGCGCCCACTCGAGCAGACCCGCGAGGATCGGCGCAGACCCGAGCGCGACCACCGTGCCCACGGCCACGCCGTTGCGGGCGGTGCCGAGGAAGAACAGCGGCTGGTACAGCGCGAGGCACAGGCCGGTGAGCACCATGAGCGACAGGGGACGGATGCCGGCACGCGGGCGCACCACGCCGGCCGGTCGACGGCGAGCGTGCCGAGCGGCCAGGACGAACGCGATGACGGCGAGACCTGTCCCGCCGATGACCATGCGCATGACGCCGATCGAGAGAGGCGTCGTGCCGTCGGGACCCAGCGCCTGCGATGTCCCCGTGGTGCCGAACAGCACGGCGGCGGCGAGGACGGCGAGAACATGCACGGCTCCCATTTCTACCGGAAACGCGGCCGGTAGGCTGGACCGGTGACGGTACAGCTCTATGACACCAAGGCGCAGGCCCTGCGCGACTTCGTGCCACTGCGCCCGGAGAACGTCACGATCTACGTCTGCGGACCCACGGTGCAGTCGGGGCCCCACATCGGGCATCTGCGCGGAGCGCTGAGCTTCGACGTCCTGCGCCGCTGGCTCACCCATAGATTCGGCCGTGTGACGTTCGTGCGCAACGTCACCGACATCGACGACAAGGTGCTCGCGAACGCGACTGACGGCGAACCGTGGTGGGCTCTCGCGTACCGCATGGAGCTCGAGTTCACCCGCGCGTACACCGCGATCGGCATCCTGCCGCCGACGTACGAACCCCGCGCGACCGCGTCGATCCCGCAGATGCACGACATCATCCAGCGCCTGATCGACGCCGGACACGCCTACGCCGCGGCCGGCGACGTCTACTTCGACGTCCGGTCATGGGCGGACTACGGCTCGCTCACGCGTCAGAGCCTGGACGCCATGGAACCCGCCGCCGACGCCGACCCGCGCGGCAAGCACGATCCGCGCGACTTCGCACTGTGGAAGGGCGCCAAGGCCGACGAGCCGGAGTCGGCGTCGTGGGACTCGCCCTGGGGTGCGGGGCGCCCCGGCTGGCACATCGAGTGCTCCGCGATGTCGCGCCGCTATCTCGGCGCCGAGTTCGACATCCACGGGGGCGGGCTCGATCTGCGCTTCCCGCATCACGAGAACGAGCTCGCGCAGTCCACCGCCGCCGGCGACGGGTTCGCCCGGTACTGGGTGCACAACGGGCTGGTGACCGTCGGCGCCCAGAAGATGTCGAAGTCGCTGTTCAACTTCATGCTCGCCGAGGACGTGCTGCGAGAGCGCGACCCGCTCGTGGTGCGCTACGCGCTCGCAGCAGCCCACTACCGATCGAGCCTCGACATCACGGAGTCCACCTTCGACGAGGCCGAGGCCGCGATCGGGCGCATCCGCACGTTCCTCGAGCGGGCGCTGCGCACCCTGCGAGATGCGACCGACGACACGCGGGTCGAGGCGGCGGTGCCGGAGCGGTTCGCGGCGGCGCTCGACGACGACCTCGGGGTTCCGCAGGCGCTCGCGGTGCTGCACGAGACCGTGCGCGACGGCAACACCGCCCTCGACGCCGGCGACTACGATGCCGCGCTGCGCGCGTTCGCCGACGTCGCCGTGATGACCGGGATCCTCGGCATCGACCCTCTCGACCCGCACTGGCAGGCGACGGATGCCTCGGCCGAGGCATCCGCCCTCGACACGCTCGTGAAGACCATGATCTCGCAGCGCGCCGACGCGCGCGCTGCGAAGGACTGGGCGAGCGCCGACCGCATCCGCGACGCGATCGCGGCGGCCGGCATCGTCCTCGAAGATTCAGCAGACGGAACACACTGGAGTCTCAATGACTAAGCCTGGACGCCCCGGCGCAAGCAAGGGCAACAAGAAGGGCCCGACCAAGGGCACCGGCGGCAAGAACAAGCGCTCGCTCGCAGGTCGCGGGCCGACTCCCAAGGCGGAGGACCGCGCCTGGCACCCCGCAGGAAAGCGCAAGGCCGCGGCCGAGCGCTACGCCGCGGCGGGCGGCAAGGCCGCCCCCGGCTCGTCGCCCGCGCGGTCGTCGCGGCCCTCGAAGAAGGACGATGACACCGAGACCGTCA
>NZ_RRYE01000031.1 GCF_004010105.1 Microbacterium sp. CPCC 204701 | reverse complement strand
GCCAGAGCGCCCGCGCCGCGCTGGCGGGCTTCGCCGTCGCGCGTGCGTGGCGCCACGCGCCGCGCCCGGTCGAAGCCGACGACCTCCTGCCCGAGCGGGCGCTGGCAGGCGATCCGCTGGCGAAGCAGACGCTCGTCGAGCGCATCTACCGTCCGCTGCAGACGCACAGTACCGATCTGGTCGCGACGCTGTGGGCGTACCTCGACAACGGCCGGTCGCTCGAGGCAACCGCCCGCGAGCTCTTCGTGCACCCCAACACCGTGCGCTACCGGCTCAAACGCGTCTCCGAAGTGATCGGCTGGGACGCCACCGGGCCGCGCGAGGCGCTCATCCTGCAGACGGCGCTGGTCCTCGGCTCGATCGGCACGGACGCGACACGACGCCGGCCGCAGAACGCGCGCCGCAGCCCGGTCTGACCAGGAAGGACGCCCATGACTGTGTGGGACGCGCACAAAGCCCTCCCTGATTCTTGTGACGGTGTCGCCAGAACCCGCCCCGCGATCGTTGGCAGGATGGAACGGTGAGAATCGCGGTCTTCCCCGGGCAGGGTTCGCAATCCCCCGGCTTCCTCGCTCCCTGGCTCGACGTCGACGGCGCTCGCGATCGCCTCGCGCAGTACTCGGAGTGGTCCGGCGTCGACCTCATCGCCGCGGGCACCGAGTGGGATGCCGACCGCATCCGCGACACCCAGGTCGCGCAGCCGCTCATCGTCGCCGCAAGCCTGCTCTCGTGGAATGCGCTCCCCGGTCGCGACCACGTGGGCGGTGTCGCCGGTCACTCCGTGGGCGAGTTCGCTGCTGCTGCCGCGGCCGGGATCCTCAGCGAGCAGGCCGCCCTCACGCTGGTCGGCATCCGCGGTCGTGCGATGGCCGAAGCCGCCGCGATCGCCGAGACGGGTATGAGCGCCGTGATCGGCGGCGACGAGGCATCCGTCCTCTCTCGGCTCGACGAACTCGATCTCGCCCCGGCGAACTACAACGGCGGCGGACAGCTCGTGGTCGCCGGCGCGATCGGCGCACTCCAGGCCCTCGCGGCCGAACCCGTCGCCGGCACGCGGGTCATCCCGCTCCAGGTCGCCGGCGCCTTTCACACCCGGTACATGGCTCCTGCCGTCGAGACGCTGCGCGCGGCGGCCGCCGAGGTCGCGGCGTCCGAGCCCGCCGTGGCGGTGTGGAGCAACCGTGACGGACGCGCGATCGACGACGGGTCCGCGTTCGTCGACCTGCTCGTCGACCAGGTCGCATCCCCGGTCCGCTGGGATCTCTGCATGTCGGCCTTCGCCGACGCGGGTGTCTCCGGCATCGTGGAGCTGTCGCCCGCGGGCACGCTGACGGGACTCGCCAAGCGCGCGTTGCGCGGCGTGCCGGCCGTCGCCGTCAAGACCCCCGCCGACCTGGACGCGGCCGCGACCCTGCTGGCCGCGGACGCCTGACCGGAGACACCCGATGACCCGCTCGATCGTGCAGCCCACCGGGCCCGCGCACACCCGCATCTACTCGTACGGCGCCGCTCGCGGCGAGACCGCCGTTCCGAACGACGATCTCGTCGGCCCGATCGACTCGAGCGACGAGTGGATCCGTCAGCGCACGGGCATCGTGACGCGCACGCGTGCGGTCGCGGAGACCGATGCGATCGATCTCGCGACGGATGCCGCTCGCGAGGCCATCGAGCGCTCCGGGGTCGATGCGTCCCAGGTCGACGCCGTCATCGTGGCGACCGTCAGCAACCCGAAGCAGACGCCGTCCGTCTCGGCGATCGTGGCCGACCGGGTCGGTGCCAACCCGGCTGCCGCCTACGACGTCAACGCGGCGTGCGCCGGTTTCGCATACGGCATCGCTCAGGCCGACGCGCTCATCCGCGCAGGTGCTGCGCACTATGCGCTCGTGATCGGCGCCGAGAAGCTCAGCGACATCGTCGATCCGACCGACCGCAGCATCTCGTTCCTGCTCGGCGACGGCGCGGGCGCCGCGCTCGTCGGCCCCAGCGACACCCCGGGGATCGGCCCCACCGTATGGGGCTCGGACGGCTCGAAGGCGGATGCCGTCGGCATGAACCACACGCTCACCGACTTCCGCGACGGCAGAGCCCCGTGGCCCACGCTGCGGCAGGAGGGTCCCACGGTGTTCCGCTGGGCGGTGTGGGAGATGGTGAAGGTCGCGCGGCAGGCGCTCGAGGCCGCCGGGATCGAGGCAGCCGATCTCGCCGCCTTCGTGCCCCACCAGGCGAACATGCGCATCATCGACGAGTTCGCCAAGCAGCTCGGGCTTACCGACACGGTCATCGTCGGCCGCGACATCGAGACGACCGGCAATACCTCGGCGGCGTCGATCCCGCTGGCGACCCACCGCCTCCTCCAGGAGCACCCGGATCTCAGCGGCGGCCTGGCGCTCCAGATCGGCTTCGGCGCAGGCCTCGTGTTCGGCGCTCAGGTGGTCGTGCTCCCCTGAGCCCGCAGGCCCCGACTCTAGACTGAGACCCGGCCCCCGGGCTCGTGACCCCTAAGAAACAGGAGAAACCCATGGCATTCACCAACGACGAGGTTCTGGCCGGACTCGCCGAGCTCATCACCGACGAGACGGGCATCTCGGCCGACGAGGTCGCCCTCGAGAAGTCGTTCACCGACGACCTCGACATCGACTCGATCTCGATGATGACGATCGTCGTCAACGCGGAGGAGAAGTTCGGCGTCACCATCCCCGACGACGAGGTCAAGAACCTGAAGACCGTCGGCGACGCCGTCAGCTACATCACGTCGAACCAGGCGTAATCCCCCGGTGGGGGCTGCGGCCCCCACCGGCACACCCACGAGGACTTCCACCACACATGAGCACCTCCCGCATCGTCGTCACCGGCATCGGAGCATCGTCGCCCCTGGGCGGCACGGCACCCGAGAGCTGGGCTGCACTCCTGGACGGCGCCTCCGGCGCCCGGACCCTCGAGTACGACTGGGTCGAGCAGTACCAGCTGCCCGTCACGTTCGCCGCGCAGGCCAAGGTGCGCCCCGACACCGTTCTCGAGCGTCCTGTGGCCAAGCGTCTGGACCCGTCCTCGCAGTTCGCGCTGGTCGCGGCGATGGAGGCATGGGCCGACGCCGGCAGCCCCGAGATCGAGCCCGAGCGGCTCGGCGTCGACTTCGCGACCGGAATCGGCGGGCTGTGGACGCTGCTCGACGCATGGGACACTCTGCGTGAGAAGGGCCCGCGCCGGGTGCTTCCGATGACGGTGCCCATGCTCATGCCCAACGCCGCTGCCGGAAACCTCTCGCTCCACTTCAACGCGCGCGCATACGCCCGCACGGTTGCGAGCGCGTGCGCCTCGAGCACCGAGTCGATCGTGAACGCGGTCGAGCACCTGCGCGCGGGGCTCGCCGACGTCGTGATCGCGGGCGGGACCGAATCGACCATCCATCCGATCACGATCGCCGCCTTCTCATCCATGCAGGCGCTGTCGCGCCGCAACGACAACCCGGCCACCGCGTCGCGCCCCTGCAGCGTCGATCGCGACGGCTTCGTCATGGGCGAGGGCGCCGGAGTCCTCATTCTCGAGACGGAGGAGCACGCGCGTGCCCGTGGCGCCAAGATCTACGCCGCCGTCGTCGGCGGCGGCGTCACGGCGGACTCGTACCACATCACGGCCAACGACCCCGAAGGACTCGGCGCCTCCCGTGCAGTGCGCATGGCGCTCGAGATGGCCGACGCCTCCCCCGACGACGTGACGCACATCAACGCGCACGCGACCTCGACGCCGGTCGGCGACCCGAACGAGTACACGGCCCTCAAGACGGTTTTCGGCCCCCGCATCGACCAGATCCCGGTCTCGGCGACGAAGGCGTCTACCGGCCACCTGCTCGGCGGCACCGGCGCGCTCGAGGCGATCTTCACGGTCCTCGCGATTCGCGATCGCGTGGCACCGCCCACGATCAACATCACCACGCAGGACCCGGAGGTGCCGTTCCGCATTTCGGGTGAGACCGATGCGCTCGGCGACGGTCAGCAGCTGGCGATCAGCAACTCGTTCGGCTTCGGCGGACACAACGCCGTCGCCGCGTTCGCCTCGGTTTGACGCCGTTCGCGGCGACAGCGCTCACGACGAGACGCCCCCGGGACCCTTCGACGGTCTCACAAGCCATCGGGGGGCGTCTCGTCGAGCACGGGCGGTGACGATTCGCTTTCGCAGCGCCAGGAGTCCGATCACCGGCATCCGATAGTCACGCCTCGCCCTGCCCGTGTCTCGCGGACCGCCGCCGCGTGCGGCGACGGCCGCTGAACTCATCCGACCTTGTGCAGCCACACCACCGGAGCCTCGTCACTCGCGTGCCGGAACGGCTCGAGCTCGTCGTCCCACGCGGCGCCGAGCGCGACCTGGAGCTCGCGCTGCAGTTCGAGGGCGTCTCCGCCGGCGATCTCCATCGCGTAGCGGATGCGATCCTCGCCGATGACGACGTTGCCTGCGGAGTCGGTCTGGGCGTAGTGGATGCCGAGTCCCGGCGTGTGCAGCCAGCGGCCGCCGTCGCTACGGGGTGTGGGATCCTCCGTCACCTCGAACCGCAGGTGCTCCCAGCCGCGGATCGCGGTCGCGAGAGCAGCGCCGGTACCCGCCGCGCCCTCCCAGTAGAACTCGCTCCGACGACTGCCGGAAAGCACCGGCTGGTCGGCCCAGTCGAAGCTGACGGCGCGCCCGAGGGCACGCCCCACTGCCCACTCGAGGTGGGGACACAACGCGCGTGGCGCGGAGTGGATGTAGATCACCCCACGCGCCTGTGGTGTCGCCATGTTCTCTCCGTTCGTCAGGTGCGTCTTCCCCTACGACCTGAGACCGGATCACGGCGTTGCTCTTCGGTTGTGCTGCCGCCATTATCGCGGAGAGGGCGGTCGAATCACAAGAGTGTGATTCGACCGCCCTCGATCGTCCTTCTGCCGAGAGGCGAGGCTCAGGCCTCGCTCATCGCCTGGACCTCGGCCTTGCCCTTGGCTGCATAGTACGCAGCGCGTGCGGCGTCACGGCGAGCCTGCTCGGCCTGCCCGGCGTCGAGCACGTCCTGCGGGACCTCGAACTGGTCGGTGGTCGGCCGGGCATGGTACTTCTCCATGTACGCGTCGAGCTCGGGGCCGGACTCCCACGACGTGATGAGGCAGTAGCGGGGCTCGTCGCCGTCGTGGTGCACGGCATGCCACAGCCGCTGGGTGTCGACGATGAGCTGCGCGCCCGCAGGCAGTGCGACGCGGTACTCGATGCTCGGGTCGGTGCGGTTCTCGCGCAGCACGAAGTAGCTGTTCTTGTCGTCGGTGAGGTTGAAGAACCCGCGCACGACCCACCCCGTGCCGTCAGGGTTCAGCCGGTTGTTGTCATCCTGGTGGAGGTTGTACAGCGCGTCGGCGTAGCTGTTGGGCTGCAGCTCGATGATGCGGCAGCGGCCGACGTTGGCGCCCGGCTCCTGAGCGCGGCGGGTGAGGGTCGGGGCCTTCTCGACCTGCGACGGAATCCAGACGCCGTCCTTGTCGGTGCGCGGAGGCGTGTGGTTCCAGAAGCCGTTGCACTCGATCTCGCCCTTGGCCGAGGCCAGCGGCGCGAAGCGGGTGTCACCCGACGACTTCCAGTCGACGTACTCGATCGACAGCCATTCCTTCGGGTCGATCTCCTCGTTGTAGGAGTCGAGCACCACGAAGCCGGTCTCATCGAGAACGGCGGACTTGATGTAACCCATGACGAATCATGCCTTTCGGTCAGTGAGCCAGCGCGTTTTTACAGGCTCAACTTAGGCAAGCCTACCTCGGCACCCTGACAGCCCTGGAAGACGCGGCCCGGCGCGGTCAGCGCGCGAGACGACGCCCATAGACTGGACGGGCCATGGTCACTGCCACGAATGTCGACGCGACTGCCGTCAACACGATCGGGTGGCTGTCAGCCGCGGACTGGACGATCGTCGTCCCCGTCTACCAGCGGCAGTACCGTTGGGACATCGGCGGCTGCGAGCAGCTCCTCGCCGACATCCGCGCGGTGGCAGACCTCGACGATCGCCACATGCACTTCATCGGTTCGATCCTCTCGTCCGCCAGCCGCGGGTCGGGCGACACCGAACTCGTCCTCATCGACGGCCAGCAGCGCACCACGACGCTGATGCTGCTGGTGGCGGCGCTGCAGCACACGGTGCGCGAGGCGCATCCCGAGCTGGCAGACGAGCTCCAGCGTGTGCTGGTCCACTCCCAGGATCCCTCCCGCACGAAACTGCGCCCGCACCCGGCGTGGGCGTCGGTGTTCGAGCGCGTCGTCCTGGATCTGTCCCCGACGTCCGGCGAACAGCGCGACTCGCGCTTCGACGACAACTACGCGTTCTTCCGCAGCCAGATCAGTCTCGACGAGGCACCTCACATCTGGCGCGGGCTGCAGAAGCTCGAGCATGTCGCCATCACGCTCGGAGCAGGAGCGAACGCGCAGCAGATCTTCGAGAGCCTCAACTCCACCGGCGAGCCCCTCCGCGATCACGAGCTCATCCACAACTACGTGCTGATGGGGCTCAATCACGCCGAGCAGCGCCGCGTCGAGTCGGACTTCTGGCAGCCGATCGAACGCGACACGGGCGACGAGATCGCGGCCTTCTGGCGCCAGTACCTCACGATGAGGACGGGACGAGAGGTGACGGTCGTCGGCGGCCGCGGCGTCTATGACGCGTTCCGGCACGAGTTTCCGCGGCTCGAGTTCGCCGACCTCCTCGCGCACGCCGAGGAGTGGCGCGCGCTCGCGCGCGTGTACCGGCTCCTCCTCGATCCCGCGCACGAGCCGGATGCCGGCATCGCACGTCAGCTGCGCTCTCTCAACACGTTCGGCTCCGGCATGTATCCGCTCGTCATGCGCGCCTACCGCGACCTCGAGCAGGGTCGGATCGACCGCGCCGAGATGCTCGAGACGCTCGAGATGGTGCAGTCGCTGCTGGTGCGGCGCTCCGTCGTCGGCACCGGCACCGACCGGCTGGTCGCTCGCCTGTGCCGCGCTCGCGAAGAAGGCCGTGACGCCTTCGTCTCGGCGCTGTCGCGCATCACGCCGTCCGATGAGCGGATCGCCGTCGCGCTCAAGTACTCCGAGCTTCCCCACGCGGCGTACGTCCTCGGCCGGATCGCTGGGGTCGACGGCGCGGAGGGGCTCGAGCTCGAGCACGTCTTCCCGCTCGCTCCGAGCGACTCATGGTCGGGCGACGGCGTGCGCGAGTGGTCCTCCTATACCGAGGACGAGCAGAACAGCCACCGGGCGCTCGCCCAGACGATCGGCAACCTGACCGTGCTGGAGGAGCACCTGGCCTCGCGCGCCTTCGACCGCTCGTTTCCCGAGAAGAAGGCTCTGTACGCGCGCAGCTCCGTGGCGACGACGGCGGAGCTGGCCGAGCGCGGGTCGTGGGGTACTGCTGCGATCGCCGAGCGCTCCGCCCGACTCACCGAGCGGTTCGTGCACGTGTGGCGCCGCCCCGGCGGGCCGGCGATCGACGACGACGGCCTCACCCCCATCCTCGATGCCGTGCGCCGGCGGGGATGGCCGCCCGGCTGGCATCGCGAGTGGTCGTACGTGGAGTACTGCGGCGAGCATTGGGAGATCTACGACGTCAAGCACCTCTTCAACCGTGTGTTCAAGCGCCTGTGGGCCGACGCGCGCGACGCCGTGGTCTCGTACAGCGCCCGCCGGGGCGGGCCGGTGTACACCGCACAGTCGTGGAATGGGCAGTGGGACCGTCTCGACGACGAGCACTCGCTCTACATGGGCTGGGACTCGAGCTACATGCTGAGCGCCGTGCAGGGCGTCCTCGACGAGGCGGGCCTGGCCCCCGAGGTGTTCGTCAAGTACTCCTACATCGGCAACGCCATGTGAGAAGGCGGTGACGGATGCCGCGGCACCGCCACCGCCTTGGCACCTGTCAGACGAACTCGATCTTCGCGTTCTCGTTGTTGAGCACGATCACCGGGGTGATCGCGGGGTGCCCTGCGGCACGGATCCGGTCGAGGTCGAACCGCAGCAGCGGCGTCCCCTCCCTCACCGACTGCCCTTTCTCGACGAGCGTCTCGAATCCGTCGCCCTTCATGCCTACGGTGTCGATGCCGACGTGGATGAGCAGCTCGGTGCCGTCGCCGAGCACGAGCGCCACGGCGTGACCGCTCTCGAACGTGGCCCCGACCGTCGCGTTCGCGGGCGCCACCACCGTGTCGCCCGTGGGCTCGACAGCGAGGCCGGGGCCCATGATCCCCTGTCCGAACGTCGGGTCCGGAACCTTCGACAGCGGCACGACCCTGCCCGCGAGCGGCTGCCGCAGCGTGATCGTGGTCTCGGTCGGGGCTGCGGTGAGGACGCCGCCGCCGCCGGCATCGACGGATGCCGCGGGCGACGTCGACGCGACCTCGGGCGCGGCGCCCGAGGGCACCGTCGCCTCGCCCGACATGATCTTTTCCATCGCGTCCTTCACGAACTGCACGTTGAGCCCGTAGACCACCTGGACGGAAGTGCCGCCGGGCTTCATCGTGCCCGCGGCCCCCGCCCGCTTGAGCGCGGTGTCGTCGACCTTCGCCACGTCGGCGACCTCCATGCGCAGTCGCGTCGCGCAGTTGTCGAGCTCGACGATGTTCTGTCTGCCACCGAGGGCGTCGATGAAGCGGCCGGCTGTCACGAGGTATGCGTCGTCTTCTGCGTGCGTGTCGAGGTCTGTGCCCTCTTCGAGCATCTCGTCGTCTTCGCGTCCCGGTGTCTTCAGGTTGAAGCGCTTGATGAAGAAGTAGAACACCACGAAGTAGATGGCGAACCAGAAGAGGCCCATAATCAGGATGAGCCAGGGATTCTGCGCCATCGGGTTGGTCCAGTTCAGGATGAGGTCGACAAACCCCGCCGAGAACCCGAATCCCATGCGCACCGGCAGAATCGCGGCGATGGCCATGGAAATGCCGGTGAAGACAGCGTGCACGACATAGAGCACCGGAGCCAGGAACATGAAGGCGAACTCCAGCGGCTCGGTGACGCCGACGAAGAAGGACGCGATGGCGGCCGAGAGCAGGATCCCGTAGGTGATCTTCCGGCGCGTGGTCTTGGCCGTCAGATACATGGCGAGCGCCGCACCCGGCAGGCCGAACATCATGATGGGGAAGAAGCCGGTCATGTACTGCCCGGTCACGCCGTACGTGCCGGTCCCGGCGAGGAAGTTGTTCAGATCGTTGATGCCGGCGACATCGAACCAGAACACCGAGTTCAACGCATGGTGTAGCCCGACAGGGATGAGGAGCCGGTTCAGGAATCCATAGATCCCAGCCCCGAGCGGGCCGAGTGCCGAGATCCACTCGCCGAAGGTGACCAGACCGTTGTACACGAACGGCCAG
This sequence comes from Microbacterium sp. CPCC 204701, assembly GCF_004010105.1. Classification (GTDB taxonomy): domain Bacteria; phylum Actinomycetota; class Actinomycetes; order Actinomycetales; family Microbacteriaceae; genus Microbacterium. Next base: position 7,763 of record NZ_RRYE01000031.1, on the reverse strand, counting down.
ATGAAGAAGAGCAGGACCGCGAGGACGAGCGATACGCCCGCCGCGACGATCGCGACCGACCTCTTTCCGGAGAAGAACGACAGCGCATCAGGCAGCTTCGTCTCGCTGAAGCGGTTGTAGCAGAACGCTCCGATGAGACCGCAGAGGATCCCGACGAACACGTTCTGGACACTCGCGAACGCAGCCGGAACCTCGTTCACGTCATCGACGCCCATCAGCAGCATCACGGACTCGGGCTTGAGAAGCGATGTCACGACGAGCCAGGAGACGAGCCCCGCCAGCGCCGACGTTCCGTCGCTCTTCTTGGACATGCCGAACGAGATGCCGATCGCGAACAGCAGCGCCAGATTGTCGAGGAGTGCGACTCCGGCGACGAACAGGAAGTCGACGACGACGCTGCCGCCGACCGTTCCCTTGATCCAGTTGCTGATACCGACGAGGATCGCCGCGACCGGCAGCACGGCCACCGGGAGCATGATCGATCTTCCGAGCCTCTGCAAGAACTTCATCGTTCGCCTCCGTGGGGAGCCAGGGACACTGTGATGCCGCTGACGCTACACGGAACACGACGCGCGCCGACAGAGCGCCCGCCCAAGAGCAAAGAGGGTGATCGCATTCGCATCGGCTGGTATGAGCGAACGCCGCCGCCCTTGCGGGCGACGGCGTTGGCCGTAGGGCGGGTGGGACTTGAACCCACGATCGTCGGGTTATGAGCCCGCTGCCTTGACCAGCTTGGCCACCGCCCCCTACACATGCGTGCGCAGACGAGCCTACCCGGACGGCCGGCCTCCCTGCGATCAGTGCGGGCCGGACCCGTCAGCAGGGTCTTTCACCGGCGGCTCGGGCCACACCTTGGCGACGGCCTCGGTCACCCGGATGGATCCGGTGCGCGGGTGCGCGGCATCCGTCGTTCCTCCGCTGCCACGCCGGATCGGCAGCTCCTGACTGTCGCTGATGATCTGGGGATGGTGCCTCGCCAACTGAAACACACCCCATACCGAGATGGCGCCCGCGACGCCGAAGGCGATGTACACCCACAACGGCGCACCTGCTGCCTCCTGCAGCACGAGCAGGCCGATGAGGATCGCCACCAGGGGATCCACCACCGTGAGGCCGGCGACCACGAGGTCGGGTGGGCCCGACGAGTAGGCGGTCTGCACGAAGTACGCGCCGACGATCGCAGCGGCGATGAGAGCGGCGAGGCACGTGAAGGTGAGCCAGTCGAAGTCCCCCGTCTGGATCCGCACGATGACGACCTTGGCAAGCGTCGCCACGAAGCCGTAGATGACACCCGCCGCGGTGATGTAGAACAGCGCGCCGACGCGCTTGCGGAGCCAGAACCATAGGCCGGCGAACACGATGGTCACCACACCGAGGAGGACCAGAATCGTGATGAGCTGGCCGTTCGAGACCGCCTTCTCGGTGGCGAACAGGGCGGCGATCGTGACGAAGAGGAAGATGCCGCCCACGCAGGCTGCGATCGCGATCAGGGATCGCTTCGTCGGGCGATGACCGGTGATCTGGGCGTTCAGGAGCGTCGTGATCACGAGCGCGATCGCGCCCAGGGGCTGCACCACGATGAGCGGCGCGAAGGCGAGAGCCGACAGCTGGCACACGATCGCCAGGCCCAGCATGAGGGTGCCGAGCACCCACGACGGGCGTGAGAGCAGCTTCAACAGCTGCCCCGCACCCAGGCCCTGGTTCCCCGTCGAGCCGCTCAGCCGCTCGACCTTCGTCACGCCGCGATGCTGGTACTGCGCCCCGAATGACATGAACACCGCACCGAGGAGGGCCAGCGGTATTCCGATGAGGATGCGCGGGTTCTGGAACGCGCCGATCAGCTGATCGCCGACTTCTTCGAGCTCTACCACCGTCCACACCACATGACGACACTAACCGCAGGCGCCCCCGATAGGCTCGAGGCGTGGCCGTTCTCCCGATCCGCATCATGGGCGATCCCGTCCTCCACTCCCCCGCATCGCCCGTCGAGGCGATCAGCGACGAGATTCGCGAACTCGTCGCCGACATGTTCGAGACGATGGATGCCGCGCCCGGCGTGGGTCTCGCAGCACCGCAGGTCGGCGTGCCGCTGCGCATCTTCACGTATTCGTACCCGGACGACGACGGCAACCCGTGGCGCGGCGTGATCATCAACCCCGCGCTGTGGATGCGCCCGGCCGAACCCGGCGAGCCGGATCCCGACGAGGAGTCGGAAGGGTGCCTGTCGTTCCCCGGCGAGCGGTTCCCGCTGCGGCGATCCGAGGAGGTGCTCGTGACGGGCATCGGTCTCGACGGCGAGCCGGTCCGGATCCAGGTCGACGGGTGGCGCGCCCGCATCATGCAGCACGAGTTCGATCATCTCGACGGCGTGCTCTACGTCGACCGTCTCGGCGACGGCGACTGGAAGACCGTGCAGAAGATCGTCCGCAAGCGCGGCTGGGGCCGTCCCGGTGAGGCGTGGACGCCGGGGATCGACGACCTCGAAGCCTGACGACGCGACGCCGCGCATGAAGAAAGCCCCGAGGGTGGAGCCTCGGGGCCTTCGCTCCCCCACTTGGACTCGAACCAAGAACCTATCGGTTAACAGCCGATTGCTCTGCCAATTGAGCTATGGAGGAATGTCCGCGCTCTCGCGCGGGCAACCAGTCCATATTAGCAAAGCCCGCAGGGTGGTCATGACACCGAGCGCACACCGTCATGACCCGACGAACCGCCGGTCGGCCTCCGCGCTCGGAGTCCACAGCAGGTCGCGGGTGCCATGGCCGTACGCGACCGCGTGGCCGGCGCGGAGCACCAGCACGTCGGCGTCGAGGTCGCGAACGACCTCCGCGTCGTTGGTGACGACGAGCGCGGCCATGCCGAAGTCGCGTCGGCGGCGCAGGATGGCGTCCCGGGCGGCCTTGCGCACCTCGATATCCAGATTCGCGAACGGCTCGTCGGCGATGAGCACGCGAGGCTGGAGCACCAGGGCACGCGCGAATGCGACGCGCTGCCGCATGCCCGCGCTGAGTTCGTAGGGGTACTTGGCGGCCACACCGAGCGGAAGCATCATCTCGTCGAGCAGCGCCGACACCCGTACGGCGAGAGCCCGCTGATTCACGCGCCGGTCGCGGCTCGTGATGGGCTCGCCGATCACCTCGCCGACAGTGAGTCGCGCGGGGAGGTGGGCGCCGGCAGACTGCGGGAGATGACCGCAGTAGTACGTGAGCAGACGGTGGGCTCGGCCGGGGTGGCGCACCGGGATCCCTTCGACGTGGGCCGCGCCGCCCACCACCGCGAGCCCTGATTCGTCAGCCCCCGCGAGGACCGCGGCGAGCGACGACTTGCCGGCGCCGGTCGGCCCCATGAGCGCGAGGGCTGCGCCGTGCTCGAGCACGAACGACACGCCATCGATGACCCGGGCGGCCGATCCGCCTCGCCCGACCCGCGCGATCGAGAGATCCGAGCAGTGGATCGCGACCTCAGCGTCTCGTCGTCGGGGCATGCCCTCATCCTGCCTTGCGGGCGCCGCCGATGCCAACGGCGCGGCGCGTCACGCCTCGTCTGCGATGGTGCGACGCTGCGCGTCGAGTTCGCGGAGCCGGATCCGGATGCCGCGGCCCTCCTCCGAGTCGGCAGGCACGCGCTGGATCGCACCGAGCATCTCGGCCTTCTCACGATCGAGCGCTCTCATCACGAGGCGCCGCAGGAGGTCTCCCGCGGACGCCACGGCCGCGTCGTCGCTCAGGGCCGGGAAGTCCCCGGCGAGCATCTCCGCTCCGAGCGTGCGGTACGGCTCGCGCACGGAGTCGATGGCGTCGATCGCCCAGCCCGGCCGCTTCCGGTCGGCCGCGCCCCGTACGGCGATCCGGACGGCATCGAGGGCGGGGTGGCGGAACGGCGGCTCGAGCGCCCGCTCGATCAGAGCCGGGTCGAGGCGGTGGCCGAACTGCAGCACCCCCATGAGCGCATCCCGCTCGAGGCCCGCCTCGGGCGTGCGCGGCAGCTCGGCGATCCCTACGCGCATTCCGGGATCGACGCCGGGCGCCGGTTTCGGCCCAGGCTCCGCGCCTGCTTCGCGCCGGGTGACGCCGCCTCCGCGGCCGGCTCGGTCGACCTCGCGTCGTACGTCCTCCGTGTCCATCCCGAGTCGACGGGCGAGCACGCGCACGTACTCGGGCTGCAGCAGCCGGTCCCGCAGCTCTGCGACCACAGGGGCGGCTGCTCGTAGTGCCCCGACGCGCCCCTCGACGCTTGCGAGGTCGAATCCCGAGATGCGCTGGTCGAGCACGAACTCCACCATCGGCACCTTCGTCTCGACCAGGGCACGCACCGCGCCGTCGCCCCGGGCGAGCCGCAGATCGCATGGATCGAGCCCTTCGGGGCCGGTGGCGACGTAGGTCTGGGCGTTGAACCGCTTGGCGTCGGCGAAGGCGCGGAGCGCGGCCTTCTGGCCTGCGGCATCCGGATCGAACGTGAACACGACCTCGCCCGCGGTCGAGTCGTCGCCCATCACGCGGCGGAGCACCGTGATGTGGTCTGAGCCGAAGGCCGTGCCGCACGTCGCGACCGCTGTCGTGATGCCGGCGAGGTGGCACGCCATGACGTCGGTGTAGCCCTCGACGACGACGACGCGGTGCTCGCGCGAGATGTCGCGCTTGGCGAGGTCGAGTCCGTAGAGCACCTGAGCCTTCTTGTAGATCGTGGTCTCGGGCGTGTTGAGGTACTTCGGGCCCTGGTCGTCGTCGAAGAGCTTGCGTGCACCGAACCCGATCACCTGACCGGTGACGTCGCGGATCGGCCACACCGCCCGGCCGCGGAATCGGTCGTAGACCCCGCGCTGGCCCTGCGACACGAGACCCGCCGAGCTGAGCTCCTCGTCGCTGAACCCCTGCGATCGCAGCGCCGAGTGCATGGACGACCAGCCCTTGGGGGCGTAGCCGACGCCGAAGTGCGCGGCGGCTCCCGCGTCGAACCCGCGCTGCCCGAGGAACCGCCGTGCGATGTCAGCCTCCGACGAGGTCAGCTGCCCGCGGAAGAATTCCGCCGCGGCGGCGTTGGCCGCGTACAGCCGCGCGCGTCCGCTGTGCTCGGGAGCCGCGCCGCCGTCTTCGTAATGCAGCGTGTAGCCGATGCGCGCCGCGAGGCGCTCGACCGCCTCGGTGAACGAGACGTGGTCCATCGCGCGCAGGAACGAGTACACATCGCCGGACTCGCCGCAGCCGAAGCAGTGGTAGAACCCCGCCTGCGGCCGCACGTTGAAGCTCGGGCTGCGCTCGTCGTGGAACGGGCACAGGCCCTTCATCGACCCGACGCCGGCGGATTTCAACGCGACCCGCTCGCCGATGATGTCGGCGATGTTGGTCCGCGCCTTGACCTCGTCGACGTCGGCCTGACGGATCCGCCCGGCCATCAGCGCCCCTCGCGCGATCGCGCGTCGACGGGTCGTGCGCCCGGCGCCCACACGCCGACGGATGCCGCATCCACCGGCGCGACGAGGGCGCCATGCCACGCGATCGCCAGCTGGTCGGTGAGGCTCGCGACCTGGTCCACCACGACGCGGCGGCGTGCGGCATCCGTCTCAGCTGCCGTGAAGTCCTGCCCGTGCAGGGGATCGAGTGCCTCCGGTCGCTCCCATAGGGCCCTCGCCAGCCGCTTCAGCAGTCGGCGCTGCTCCTTGTACAGGTCTTTGCGACCCTCGATCGACACGACCGCGGCGCCGATGATGCCCTTGAGCACCGCCATCTCCGCCTCGACGACACGGGGCACGACGAGGTGAGCGCGATAGCGCGTGAGCACGCCGGCCTCATACGCCTCGCGCGTGGCTGTCGTCGCGGCCCGGGCGAAGCGGCCGATCAGGTCGGACGTCAGGTTCTTCAGGCGGGCGAGGTCGGCGCGTGTCCCGTCGAACCCGTCGATCCACTCCGGGATCCGGGTCAGGCGGAACAGCGCGTCCTCGAGCTCGTCACGAGCGAAGTCGAAGCCGACCCACGACTGGATCGCGGTGAGGAGTGCATCGTGCTCGGCTCCGTGGGCGAGCATCGCCGGGTCGAGATACCCGTTGACGATCGCGTCCTCGAAGTCGTGCACCGAGTAGGCGATGTCGTCGGAGAGGTCCATCACCTCGGCCTCGATGCAGCGCACGCGCCCGGGTGCCTCCTCACGCAGCCACCGGAAGACCGCCTCGTCCTCGGGATACACGCCGAACTTCAGCCGGCCGCCCGGATCCGGCAGCGGGTGATCCGCGGTCCACGGGTACTTGCACGACGCATCGAGGCTCGCCCGCGTGAGGTTCAGGCCGAAGCTGCGCCCGTCGTCGTCGATCACCTTGGGCTCGAGCCTCGTGAGGATCCGCAGCGTCTGCGCGTTCCCTTCGAACCCGCCGATGTCTTCGGCCCACTCGTTGAGCGCGCGCTCGCCGTTGTGGCCGAACGGCGGGTGCCCGAGGTCATGGCTCAGGCAGGCGGTGTCGACGACGTCCGCCGCCAGGTGCAGCGCCGTCGCGAGCTCACGCCCGACCTGCGCGACCTCGAGAGAGTGCGTGAGGCGGTTGCGGGCAAAGTCCGCGGGGCTGGCCGGGCTCAGCACCTGCGTCTTGGCGGCGAGACGGCGGAGCGCCGCCGAGTGCAGCACGCGTGCCCGGTCCCGCGCGAAGTCGTCGCGCTGCGACCGGTGATGCTCGGCATGGAAGCGGGCGGCGTCCGCGTCGTCGTAACCGCGGGGACGGTCGGACGCGCCGACGAGGTCACCCGCCACTGTGGTCGAGTTCCGCTTCGGCGAGGGCGCAGGATGCCTCGGCCCCGAGCTCGCGGGAGTCCAGCCATCCCTCGGGCAGCGCTGGACGCTTCGGGGTGCCGCCACGGCCGCGCTGGCCCTCCGCCGCGGCGCCCGGATAAGGGGCGTCGAGCTCCATCGTTGCGAGGAGGTCGTCGATCTCGTCGAGGCTCGAGACGGTCGCGAGCTTCGCCCGCAGGTCGCCGCCGACCGGGTAGCCCTTGAAGTACCAGGCGACGTGCTTGCGGATGTCGCGGCATCCGCGGCCCTCGTCCTCGAAGAACTCCACGAGCAGCTCCGCGTGCCGGCGGAACGCCTGCGCGACGAACCCGAGCGTCGCATCGACCGGTCCGGCAGACGCAGCGCCGGGCGAGCCCAGCGCGCGGGCGAGATCGCCGAACAGCCACGGACGCCCGAGGCATCCGCGCCCGACGACCACGCCGTCGCATCCCGTCTCGATCATCATGCGCGCGGCGTCGTCCGCCGACCAGATGTCGCCGTTGCCGAGCACCGGGATGCTCGTCACGGCCTCTTTCAGCTTCGCGATCGCCCACCAGTCGGCCTCGCCCGAGTAGAACTCCGACGCGGTGCGCGCGTGAAGGGCCACGGCCGCGACTCCGGCGTCCTCGGCGATGCGGCCGGCGTCCAGATAGGTGAGGTGGTCGGGGTCGATGCCCTTGCGCATCTTGACCGTGAGGGGGATGTCGCCGGCGACGCGCGCGGCGCGCGTGACGATGTCGCGGAAGAGGCCGATCTTCCACGGCAGCGCGGCTCCGCCGCCCTTGCGCGTCACCTTGGGCACGGGGCATCCGAAGTTCAGGTCGATGTGATCGGCGCGGTCCTCTTCGACCAGGAGGCGCACTGCGGCCTCGGTGGTCGCGGGATCCACACCGTACAGCTGGATCGAGCGCGGCGTCTCGGACTCGTGGTGCGTGATGAGCCGCATCGTGGTGGCGTTGCGCTCGACCAGCGCGCGCGTCGTGATCATCTCGCTGACGTAGAGTCCGGCG
>NZ_RRYE01000309.1 GCF_004010105.1 Microbacterium sp. CPCC 204701 | reverse complement strand
ACATGGAGCTGCTCGCCGTCGTCGACCGCGCGCGCCAGGTTCACCGCTGCCGGATCCGCGTCGTCGGCGAACCCGCCGGCCGCGGCCACCGCGTCGACCACCCGGGCACCGGCCGGCAGCACGTACAGCCCGGGTGCCGCGACGGCTCCGGCGACGTGGACGTACAGGTCGACCACGTCGGTCGTCGCGGTCGAGGCCGGCGCGTCGACCACCACGTCGTCGACCGGTGCGACGGCCCCGCGGAGGATGCCGATCGCAACCGTGATCGCCAGCGCGGCGATCACCAGCACGACGATCGCACCGATGCCCAGGCGGCGACGGGCCGAGGGATCGCCCGCGTCGCCCGTCACCGTCACGCGGCCACGCTAGACGGGCTCGTCAGGCCGTATATGTGCGCCATCGCCGAATGTGGACGGCGGTCTCACGGCACGCGCTGGGGAGGAGCCGCGACGGCTCAGTGCGTGCTGAAGCTCACCACCTTGGGCGGCCGGACGACCGCGCGCGTGATCTCGCGGCCGGCGAGCGAACGGTTCACCCGCTCGTCCGCACGCGCGAGCGCCTCGAGCTGTGCGGCATCGATCCGCGCCGGCACCTCGAGCGTCGCGCGGACCTTGCCGTCGATCTGCACCACGGCGGTGACGTTCTCTTCGACCAGGAGCGTCGGATCGGCGCTCCGCCACGGCACGAGCCCGACGAAGCCGTCATAGCCGAGCACCTCCCACATCTCCTCCGCGGTATGCGGCGCGAAGAGGTCGAGGATCATGGCGGTCGCCTCGGCGGCCTCACGCACCGCCGGGTCGGCGGGCCCGGCACCGGTGTCGATGAGCTTCCGCGTCGCGTTGACGAGCTCCATGAGCCGCGCCACCACGACGTTGAACTTCGTCTGCTCCACGAGCCCGGGTGCATCGGCGAGGAGGCGGTGGGTCACACGGCGCAGCCCGGCGTCGCCCTCCGCCCAGATGACGTCCGGAGCGCTCTTGACGTCTTTCGCAACCCGCCAGGCGCGCGCGAGAAACTTCTGCGCGCCGGTGGTCGAGACGTCCTCCCAGTTGATGTCGTCCTCGACCGGGCCGGCGAAGATCATGGCGACGCGCGACGCGTCGGCGCCGGGGTCGACCATGCTCGAGGCGAACTCGACGAGGTTGCCTTTCGACTTCGACATCTTCGAGCCGCCGAGCAGCACCATGCCCTGGTTGACGAGGCTGGAGAAGGGCTCGGTGAAGTCGATCAGACCCATGTCGAACAGCACCTTCGTGACGAAGCGTGCGTACAGCAGGTGCAGGATCGCGTGCTCGACGCCGCCGATGTAGGAGTCGACGGGCGCCCAGCGGCTCGCCTCACGCGTCGGGAAGGGCTGGGTCGCGTCGTTCGGCGAGAGGAACCGCAGGAAGTACCACGAGCTGTCGACGAAGGTGTCCATCGTGTCGGGGTCGCGCAGCGCCGGCCCGCCCGTCCCGGGGTCGGTGGTCTGCATCCACTCCGTGGCCCCTCCGAGCGGCGACGTGCCCTTCGGCGCGAGATCGAGGCCCTTCGCGTCGGGCAGGCGCAGCGGCAGCTGGTCTTCCGGCACGGGCACGATCCGCCCGTCCTCGGTGTGGATCATCGGGATCGGCGTGCCCCAGAAGCGCTGGCGCGAGATGAGCCAGTCGCGCAGCCGATACGACTTCGCGGCTCGACCGGTGCCCGCCGCCGTCAGCTCCTCGATGACGCGCGCGATCGCATTGCGCTTCGAGAGCCCGTCGAGCGAGCCCGAGTTGATCATGCGACCGTCGCCGGTCAGCGCGACGCCTGTCGAAGCCGGGTCGATGTCGGCGAGCGATTCGAGGGGGCCCGGGTCGATCGGCACACCGTCATCGTCGACCTCGATCACGGGGATGGCGCCCGTGATCGGCGCCGTGGTGTCGACCACGACCTTGATCGGAAGATCGAACGCACGCGCGAAGTCCAGATCGCGCTGGTCGTGGGCGGGCACCGCCATGACCGCGCCGTGGCCGTAGTCGGCCAGCACATAGTCGGCGGCCCAAATCGGCAGCCTGTCGCCGTTGATCGGGTTGATCGCGTACCGGTCGAGGAACACGCCGGTCTTGGGACGGTCGGTGCTCTGGCGCTCGATGTCGGTCTCGCGCTGAACACGCTCGAGGTAGTCCTGGAAGCGCGTCCGCACCTCGGCCGAGGATCCGGCGGCCAGCTCTGCGGCGAGATCGCTGTCGGGGGCGACGACCATGAAGGTCGCACCGTGCAGCGTGTCGGGGCGGGTCGAGAACACCGTCACCTTCTCGGCGCGGTCCTCGATCTCGAAGTCGATGTCGGCGCCGACCGAGCGTCCGATCCAGTTCCGCTGCATGCGGATGACCTTCTGCGGCCAGAAGCCCTCGAGCTGGTTGAGGTCGTCGAGCAGACGGTCGGCGTACTCGGTGATCTTGAAGTACCACTGCGTGAGCTTCTTCTTCACGACCTCGGTGCCGCAGCGCTCGCAGTGCCCGTCCACGACCTGCTCGTTCGCGAGCACCGTCTGGTCGTTCGGGCACCAGTTGACGGGGCTCTCCTTGCGATACGCCAGGCCTCGCTCGTAGAGGCGCTGGAACAGCCACTGGTTCCAGCGGTAGTACTCGGGGTCGCTCGTGTGCAGGATGCGCGACCAGTCGTAGGACGATCCGTACTGGCGGAAGCTCTTCTTGTGCAGCTCGATGTTCGCGTAGGTCCACTCGCGCGGGTCTGCCCCGCGCTGGATCGCCGCGTTCTCGGCGGGCAGGCCGAAAGAGTCCCATCCGATCGGGTTGAGCACGTTGTAGCCGCGGTGGCGCCAGAACCGCGCGACCACGTCGACGTACGCGTAGTTTTCGGCATGGCCCATGTGCAGGTCGCCCGACGGGTACGGGAACATGCCCAGCACGTACTTGCGTGGCCGGGTGTCGTCGTCGCCGCCGGCGCGGAACGGGTCGGCCTCCGCCCAGCGCGCCTGCCACTTCTCCTGGATCGCGTAGGCGTCGAAGCCCTCGGCGGGCGCGGTGGTGTCGGAGGACATGGTCTGACTCACGTGGGAAGAACCAATCATGGGATGCCGGGTGGCGCGCGAAGCGCAACCTCCAGGTTAGCGGACCCGGGCTTCACCAACCCGGCGGCAGCGCGGCGCCGAGGGCTGCCAGTGGCCCGCGCGCCTTGACCCCGACCTCCGCCACCTCGGCGGCGGCATCCGACCGCCACGTGATGCCCCCGCCGGCGCCGACGTAGGCGCCCGCGGGGTGGGTCACGATCGAGCGGATCACCATCGCGAGATCGAGCGCGCCGTCGTCGCCGACCCAGCCGAAGCAGCCCGAGAACACGCCGCGCGGCGCGCGCTCGAGCCCGTGGAGGATCGTCATCGCCGACAGCTTCGGCGCCCCGGTCATCGAACCGGCGGGGAATGCGGCGTCGAGGAGCTCACCGAGGGTCGTGCCCGGGGCGAGCCGTCCCGAGACCGTGCTCACGAGCTGGTGGACGGCGGGATACGACTCGATCTCCAGCAGCGCGTCCACGCCCACCGACCCGGCGACGCACACGCGCGACAGATCGTTGCGCATGAGATCGACGATCATCACGTTCTCGGCGCGCTCCTTCTCGCTCGCCGTGAGCTCCGCGGCGAGGGCGGCGTCCGTTGCCGGGTCGGCG
>NZ_RRYE01000308.1 GCF_004010105.1 Microbacterium sp. CPCC 204701 | reverse complement strand
CGCCCAGCGCCGCCGACGGGGCAGGTCGCCGCCCTGCGGCGCCTGCTGGCGGTGATCGCCAACCAGTTCCGGCGCCCGCGAACGACGCAGGCCGACGTCGTCGACGTCGCCCTCTCGCGAGCGGACGGGAAGTGGTGGGCGCTCGGGCTGGTCGACAGCGCCACAGTCGCGAGCGCCACCGGCACCGGCGCCTTCGTCGCGCGGCGGCATCGCGTGACCTCGGCGCGGCTGCTTCTGGACGCGGTCTGGCTTCGCGTCCGCCTGTGGCTGCGGTGGCCGGCTCTGGCGCGCTCATACCGTGCGGCGGCACCAGGGCTTGCCTCACCGGCCGCCTGGCGCGCGCTCTTCGCGGCGGCCGATATCGACGGCGCCGGTCATCGCGGGAGCGTGTAGACGCCCCGAGAACCGGCCGATTCGCGACACCGGTTGCGCCGTCCTATGCTTCAGGGAACCCGAGCAATGGAGCAAGGCGCATGGATCTGTCCCTCGACGAGAGGCGGGCCGGACCCGGCAGCGATGGCCGGCCGTTTTGGCTGAGCCCGGCCTCCTACTGGTTGCCTGCGCACCTCCCCGTCTCGGCGTGGCTGACCCACGGCCCGTTCGCCTCCTGGCTGATGGACGTCCTGCGGCCGCGGCGCATCGTGGAGCTGGGCACGCACTACGGCTACTCATGCTTCGTCTTCGCCGAGGCGATCAAGAGGCTGGGGCTCGACGCGTCGGTGGACGCAGTCGACAGCTGGGAGGGGGACGACCACGCCGGCCATTACGGCCCGGAGGTGTTCGACTACGTCCGATCCGTGGTGGAGTCCGATTACCCCGCGATCGTGCGGCTCGTGCGCGGATGGTTCAGCCAGGCTCGGCCGGTGTTCGAGGATGCGTCGGTGAATCTGCTGCATATCGACGGTCGGCACGGGTACGACGATGCGTCGGCCGACTACACGGACTGGAACTCGACCGTCCGCGCCGGCGGAGTGATCCTCTTCCACGACATCGCCGAACGCGACAGCGGCTTCGGCGTATGGCGGCTGTGGGAGGAGCTCGCCGAGCCGGGGCGCTCCTTCGCCTTCCACCACGGTCACGGACTGGGCGTGCTCGCCGTGGGGGAGATCGCCTGCGAGCCGTTGAGGGAACTGTTCTCCGCCGACGAGGACACCGCTGCGCGGATCCGCGCAGACTATGAGCGCCTCGGTGGTACCGTCTTGCGTCAAGCGTGGCTGGAGAGCCTTCCGGAGGATGCCGAGCGGGCATGGGCGGAGGTCCGGCGCCGTGCCGTGCACGAAGACGAGCTCGAGGCCGCGATCGCCGCGCTCCGGACGAGCACGAGCTGGCGCGTGACCGCTCCACTGCGCCGCGTGGGGAAGCTGCGCCCGCCTCGCCCGTGATGCCGCTGTCGGGGCGACGCTGGAAGGGTCAGTCGCGCTGCAGCCGTTCGCGACGCGTCAGCATCTTGCTCCGTACGAGCGACAGGCCGCCCTGCCTCCAGTAGTAGCGCAGGAGGGCGAGATCGCGCCGCGCTCCGCGTGGCATCGCGAGGATCCGCTCGAAGGGTGTGCCGCCGGCTATTGCAGATCTGCCGAGTACGAGTTCGCGGTCGGCCGCCGGTCGCGGGTCGGCGCAGAACTCGACGAGGGGGGCCAGTGCGCGCGACCACATGAATTCCTCGCGGACTTCGCGCAGATTGTGCGCGACGACCGCGCGGGCTCGCTCGTCGCAGACCATTTCCACGATCGCCGCCGCCAGGGCGGCTGCGTCGCGCGGCGGGACGACGCGGCCGATGCCGCGCTCGCGGATGAGCGTGGCGAAACTGTCGCCGTCCGTCGCGACGATCGGCAGCTCCGCCCACAGGTAGTCGAGGATGCGCGTGCGGAAGGCGAAGCGCGTCTCGGCGTGGATGAGGTGGGTGCTCACCCCGACGTCGGCATCCAGCAGGTAGTCCGCACGGCGCTCGTAGTCGACCCAGGTGTCGTTGAAGAAGACGGTGCGATCCACCAGCCCGAGCCGTTCGGCGGTCTCCACGGTGTCCGTAAGCGCCCGCATCTCGGGGATGTCGGGATTGAAGTGCCGGGCGCTGAGGAAGAACAGCTTGATCTCTGGGTGCTCCTGCGCGAGCAGTCCCATCGCTTCGACCAATGTCGCTGGATCGAACCAGTTGTAGATCCCGCCGCCCCAGATGAGGACCTTGTCATCGACGCCGATCCCGGGAACCGTCCCCTTGATGCCGTGGCGCTGCTGCACGGGCGGGTCCTCGGGGAGGCCGAACGGCACCAGCCGAAGCAGCGACTCGAAGGTCGGATCTGCGGAATACGTGGTTGGATTCAGACGCCCCATCGCAGACAGACCGCCGAGCCAAAGGCTGCGCTGCGCCTCGGAAGCGCAGAGGAAGCAATCGGCGCGGCTCAGCTGCTCGTTGAGCAGCGATACCGCCTTCGTCACCTCGTCCGCCCACTCGGCCGGGGGCGCGTACTTGTTCATCTCGAGCTGCTCGAGCTGGAACGGGTCGTAGAGGTCGGCGACGACGATCTTGCGGGTCTGGGCGATGCTGGGGAAGGTGCGGAAGGATGTGCCCTGCACGATGATGACGTCGGCCCATTCCTCGTGCTCGCGCATCCCGCGGTCGTCGGCCTCGCGGACATGGAAGGTTCGGAACCGATCGGACGTGCGCTCGATCCGGTTCCACGACACGATCCGCACGTCGCAGCCGGTCGACAGGGCTTCCGCCATGTGCCATACGCGGATGGCGGGCCCCGCCATCCGCTCACCGATGAGGTCGCCGGTGATGAGGAGGACGCGGCTTCGTGCACTCCCGGCCGCCGTCACGGTGCGACCCGATCGGAGTCGATCGCGTGGTGGTGTTCCTCGACGGCCGCATTTTCCGCAGGGCGGGCGGTCGGAGCGCTCGCGGAAGGCGCGTCGCGTCCCGGCGCGGCGCCGGGCGGTGTCGGGCGCCTGTCGTCTTCGGGGACGCGCGCCCAGGGAAGCAGGAGCACGAGCAATGTCAGGGCGGCTGTGAAGGCCAGTCCGCCCCCGAGCCACACCAGGAGGGGGGTGGGGGCCCACGCCCACCACCATTCCGCTCCGGCGCCGGGGTCCGCGCTGAACTGGTCGAGTCCCGTCGTGTACCGCTGGATGTTGGTGTGCAGTGCCGTCGTGTTCGCCATGGCGAGCGCGGCCACCGCCGCGATCGAGCGGAACCCGCTCCATGCCCGCGCGACGTCCAGACGCACAGATGCCACGCCGAGGGTGATGATCATCAGCGGCAAGAGATAGCGCGGCTGGACGAGCTCTCCCACGAGCATCCGCGACTGGGCGAGGAGTACGACGGGCACCAGCCACATCGCGGCCACGCCGAGCCCGATGGCAACTCCTCGCCGCACGGACGCGCGGCCGCCGCCGATGAAGAACGCGCCCCAGAACACGGCACCGGCAAGCACCGACACGAGCGCGGGCATCGGCGTGTCCAGCCAACCGAGTCCCCAGCCCCCGAGGGCACCCATCCAGAGACTGGGCGCCGACAGCAGGTTCGACACGTGCTGCGACCCCGACAGCGGCGGGCGCTCGCTCTCGATGCCGCCGACGATCGACGCCCCCTGCCAGGCGCTGAGATAGAACACCACGCTCAGCGCCACGATGACCCCCGCGACGATGAGCGGCG
>NZ_RRYE01000307.1 GCF_004010105.1 Microbacterium sp. CPCC 204701 | reverse complement strand
GGCGCGCGCTCGGCATCGTCGCCGAGGCCGGGCTGCCGGCGGTGGTCTCGAGCGCGCTCGACACGTCGGTCGGGCTCGCGATGGGCGTGGCCCTCGCCGCCGCGCTTCCCGAGCTCGACTACGACTGCGGGCTCGGAACGGCGTCTCTCTTCACTGCCGACGTCGCCGAGCCACCCCTGAAGCCGCGTGCCGGCGCGGTGGCCGTGGGCCGCGTGAACCCTGAGCCGGCGCTGCTGGACGCGCACGCGGCATCCGTCGACCGGCGCGACTGGTGGCTCGAGCGGATCGCGCGCTGCTACCGCGAGCTCAGCGGGCCGGGGGCTCGATGATGAGCTCGGCGACGCGGGCGAGCTCGGCGTTGGTGCGGCGGCACATCTCTTCGTAGTCGAGGCCTGCCATCGCGGCGCGCACGGCCGAGCCCTCCCACACCGTCAGCATGAGGCGCGCCGCCTCGTCGGAGGGCAGCCGGAACCGCAGCACGTTCGCGCGGCCGATGTCGTCGATGATCTGGGCGACGTTGCGCCGCATCTCGTCGTCCTGCGCGAGGTACGCCGCGGCGAGCGTCTCGCTGCGCAGCGCGTGGATGCGGATCTCGCTCATCAGGAGCACGCCGAGGCGATCGTCGGCCGAGATGTCGAGCACCTGCTGGATGATCTCGAACGCGCTCTCAGCTGCGCCGCGGAACGCTCCAGCCCGCTCGAGCTCGGCGACGCGAGCGCGCACCGACTCGACGCGCTCGCGCGCCACGTTCGCGGCGAGCTCGAGGAACAATTCGTCCTTGGTCTCGAAGTTCGAGTAGAACGCGCCGCGCGTGAAGCCCGCGCGTTCGCAGATCGCCTCGACGGATGCCGCGTCCAGCCCGACCTCGGCGAAGACCTGGGCCGCGGCATCCAGCAGCTTCTGCCGCGTCGCCTCGCGGCGGCGTGACGTGACGACAGCGTCGGTCATGGACTCTCCTCTCCGCCAGTCTCACACGAGGTCCACAGTTTCGGGGCCGCAACCCGCCTTACGATACACTCATGTATCCGATACAGCGCTGTATCGACGGTTCCCGAACCTCTCACCCGTGAAATCGGAGGCGCTGTGTCGACTCTTCTGTACGCGCTCGGTCGCTGGTCGTACCGCCACCCGTGGCGGGTGCTGGTGACGTGGCTGCTGCTGCTCGGCATCTCCGTCGGCGGCGCGCTGGTGTTCATGAAGAGCACAGACAACTCGTTTTCGATCCCGGGCACGGAGGCGCAGGAGGGCATCCAGCTGCTCGACCGCAGCTTTCCGCAGGCGAGCGGCACGAGTGCCCAGCTCGTGGCGGTCGCGGACGACGGCGACGCGATCGACGTCGACCCGTACGCTTCCGGCATCGACGACGCGATCGCCGAACTGGAAGACCTCGACGGGGTGATCGCCGTCACCGACCCGTTCGACGACACGGTCGCCGGCGTGGTCGCGGATGACGAGAGCGCGGCCATCATCCGGCTGCAGTTCGACGGACAGGCCACCGACGTCCCCGACGACACGAAGACGGCGCTCGAGGACATCGCCGACGACCTGCGCGAGACGCTCCCGGAGGGATCGCAGGTCGCGATGGGCGGCGACCTGTTCTCGACCTCGGTGCCGGCGTTGTCGCTCATCGAGGCCGTCGGGGTGCTGATCGCCCTCTTCGTCCTCATCGTGACGTTCCGCTCGTTCACGGTCGCGTGGTTCCCGCTGGTGTCGGCGCTCATCGGCGTCGGGCTGTCGATCGCACTCATCTACGTCGCGACTGCGTTCGCGTCGATCTCGTCGACCACGCCGATGCTCGCGGTCATGCTCGGCCTCGCCGTCGGCATCGACTACGCCCTCTTCATCGTCGCGCGGCACCAGGACCAGGTGCGCGCCGGCGTCGACCCCGAGGAATCCGCCGCGCGCGCCACCGGCACAGCCGGCTCCGCCGTGGTCTTCGCCGGCGTCACCGTGCTCATCGCGCTCGTGGGCCTCGGCTTCGCCGGCATCCCGTTCCTGACCACGATGGGCATCGCGGCCGCCGTCGCGGTGGCGATCGCCGTGGTCGTCGCCGTCACCCTGACCCCGGCTCTCCTCGGCTTTGCGAAGTCCCGCGTCGCCGGCTGGGGCCGCGGCAAGAGCCGGCGGGGGATGCCTCTCCCCCGCCTCTCCGTGAGGGCTCGCGGCGTTTCGCCTCGCGGAGCCGCCCACGAGCTTGTCGAAGGGCGCTCTACGGTCGGGGGCGAGGCACCTTCGATCCCGAGCGGACGCGCTGCCGAATCCACTGCGGGCGTCTCCGGTCCCGCAGAACCCACGGGTCGCGCGGGAGCGCCGACGGATGCCGCGAAGACGCACGAACTGAATCCCGGACCAGCCCCGCAACCGACGCGACCAACGCCGCTCGAGACGAACAAGTGGGTGAATCTCGTCACCCGCCACCCGCTCGTCACCACGATCGCCGTCGTCCTCACCCTCGGGGTCATGGCGATCCCCGCCGCGAGCCTCGCGCTCGCGCTGCCGAACGCCGGGGTCCAGCCGGAGTCGAGCCAGGCGCGACAGGCGTACGACCTGACGGCGGAGCACTTCGGGCCGGGCGCGAACGGTCCACTCATCATGACGGGCACGATCGTGACGTCGACGGATCCGCTCGGGCTCATGGCCGACCTGGCCGACGAGATCGAGCAGGTGCCGGGCGTGAAAGAGATCGCGCTCGCGACGCCGAACGAGACGGCTGACACGGGTCTCCTCCAGATCGTGCCCGAGACGGCGCCCGACGACCCGGCGACCGCGGAGCTCGTGCGCGATCTGCGGGCGCTCGCGCCCGAGCTCGAGGACGAGTACGGCGTCGACCTCAAGGTCACCGGCTTCACGGCCGTCGGCATCGACATCTCGGACCGCCTGGGCGCCGCGCTGCTGCCGTTCGGCATCTTCGTCGTCGGTCTGTCGCTGATCCTGCTGATGATCGTGTTCCGCTCGATCTGGGTGCCGATCACGGCGGCCCTCGGCTACCTGCTGTCGGTGGCGGCGTCGTTCGGCGTGGTCGCGGCGGTGTTCGAGTGGGGCTGGTTCGCCGATCTGCTGCACGTGACGCGCACGGGTCCGGTCATCAGCTTCATGCCGATCATCCTGATGGGCGTGCTGTTCGGGCTCGCGATGGACTACCAGGTGTTCCTCGTCAGCCGCATGCGCGAGGACTTCGTCCACGCGCGCCGTGCGGCCTCCACACACCGGACGCGCTCGGCCCGCGACATCGCGCTCGCGGCCGTGCGGTCGGGGTTCACCGCGTCGGCGCGGGTGGTGACGGCAGCGGCCGTCATCATGTTCGCGGTGTTCGCCGCGTTCGTCCCCGAAGGCGACTCGTCGATCAAGCCCATCGCGCTGGGCCTCGCCGTCGGCATCGCGGTCGACGCGTTCCTCGTGCGCATGACGCTCGTACCTGCCGTGATGGCGCTGCTCGGCGAAAAGGCGTGGTGGATCCCGCGATGGCTCGAGCGCGTGCTGCCGCACTTCGACATCGAGGGCGAGGCCGTCGAGCGCGAGCTCTCGCTCGCGGCCTGGCCCGAACCGGCGACGACCGCCGTGGTCGTGGGCGAGGGCGTCGCCGTGCGCGCCGAGGGCGGACGTGCCGTGGGCGACGTCGCGCTGTTCGAGGATGCCGCGTTCCGCCTGGAGCCCGGCGGC
>NZ_RRYE01000306.1 GCF_004010105.1 Microbacterium sp. CPCC 204701 | reverse complement strand
GGCACCGCGAGCCCGGCGTCCTCGAGCACCGCCTCGACTGCCGCGAGCACCTCGTCTCGCAGGGTCTCGGGCGCGACGGCGACGCCGTCCGCGGCGAGCGCATCGGCGGCCGGGTCGGCGTCGAACAGCTCGCCGACGAACGGCCACAGGTCGGCGAGGGCGCCGGTCATGCGGCGGTGCGACTCGTCGGTGCCGAGGCCGAGGCGCAGCGTCCACAGGGTCGCATGCTCGGCGTGGTAGGCCACCTCTTTGACGGCCTTGGCTGCGATCGCCGCGAGCTGCGGGTCTGTCGACGCGGCGAGCCGCCGGTACAGCGCTCCGAAGTACAGCGAGGCGACCAGCTGCCGCAGGATCGTGAACGCGAAGTCGAGCCCTCCCGCACCGTTGGGCAGCTCGAACAGCCACCGGCTGCGGAACTCCGGCTCGTCACGGAAGTACGCGAGGTCGTCCTCGTTCCTGCCCCACGCCGAGCCGGCGTACGTCAGCAGTGCCCGCGCGTGGCCGAGCAGGTCGAGTCCGATGTTGCCGAGGGCGACGTCCTCCTCGAGCTCGGGGGCGTTGGAGATCCACTCCCCCAGCCGTTGCGCGAGCATGAGCGCGTCGTCGCCGAGCCCGAGCGCGTAGCGCGCGACAGCGTCGGTCGGCACGGCTGCGGTGGCGACGGATGCCTCGGCAGCGGCTGGGGCCACGCGGCCAGAGGCTCCGCCCGACGCGCCAGCGGCGGGTGGAGGGGCCGTGGGGGCCGTCTTCTGCCGAAGTGAGAGGCGGTCGATCATCGGGGCCTCACAGGTGCGGCACGTCGGCCGAGGCCGTGTACGCGGTCGGGTAGCGGTAGTCCTTGCCCTGCGGCGACTCGAAGAACGCGCCGCGCGCGTCGGGGTCGGATGCCGCGATCGCGGCCGAGGGCACGACCCAGATCGACACGCCTTCGCCGCGGCGGGTGTAGAGGTCGCGCGCGTTGTGGAGGGCGAGCTGCGCGTCGGGCGCGTGGAGCGATCCCGCGTGCACGTGCGACAGGCCTCGTGACGAGCGTACGAACACCTCCCACAGCGGCCACGTCTCGCGCCGCCCGCCGTCCGTTGCTGAGCTCGCCGAAGCACCGGGGCCGGTCATGACGCCACCCCCTCAACCGACAGGCGAGACTCGGTGCGTCTCGTCTCGCCTCGCTCGCTCGACGACCGTTCGGCGTACGCGCGGGCGGCCTCGCGCACCCACGCGCCGTCCTCGTGAGCGCGGCGGCGCTTGGCGATGCGGATGCTGTTGGCCTGACCGCGACCGGCGAGCACGGCGCGGAACTCGTCCCAGTCGAGCTCGCCGTAGTCCCAGTGGCCGCGCTCCTCGTTCCACCGCAGGTCGGGGTCGGGGAGCGTCACGCCGAGGATCTCGGCCTGCGGCACGATCATGTCGACGAAGCGCTGACGCAGCTCGTCGTTCGAGAAGCGCTTGATGTTCCACGCCATCGACTGGGCCGAGTTGGGCGAGGCGTCATCGGGCGGTCCGAACATCATGAGCGCCGGCGCGTACCAGCGGTTGACCGACTCCTGCGCCATCTCGCACTGCGCCTCGGTGCCGTTCATGAGGGCGAGGAGGATCTCGAAGCCCTGGCGCTGGTGGAACGACTCCTCCTTGCAGATGCGGATCATCGCGCGCGCGTACGGGCCGTACGACGCGCGGCACAGCGGCACCTGGTTGCAGATCGCGGCGCCGTCGACGAGCCAGCCGATGGAGCCCATGTCGGCCCACGTCGGCGTCAGGTAGTTGAAGATCGACGAGTACTTGGCTCTGCCGGTGAGCAGCTGGTCGTACATCTCCTCACGGGATGTGCCGAGTGTCTGCGCGGCCGAGTAGAGGTACAGCCCGTGCCCCGCCTCGTCCTGCACCTTCGCCATCAGGATCGCCTTGCGCTTGAGACTCGGAGCGCGCGTGATCCAGTTGCCCTCGGGCTGCATGCCGATGATCTCGGAGTGCGCGTGCTGCGAGATCTGCCGCACCAGCGTGCGGCGGTAGGCCTCGGGCATCCAATCAGCGGGCTCGATCTTGTCGTCGGCCGCGATGATCTCGTCGAAGCGCGCCTGCCCGTCCGCGTCGACGTCGCGGGCGATGATCGCGGTGCTCATGGCGCCTCCTCGCGCTACTTACCGGTCGTTCAGTAATGCTACTCTTGCGTTCCATGAGCGGCAACACGGCGCACGCCGCAGCCACGACGTTCCGCAAGGGGAACGGCCGCATCGACCGCGCGCCGTACGACCTCGACACCGTGCTCGACATCGCCGTCGCGACGTTCAATGAACGCGGGTACGAGGCAACCGCCATCAGCGTCCTCGCCGAGCGTCTGGGCACCAGCAAATCCGCCCTGTACTACCACGTCAGCGGCAAGGAAGAACTGCTGCGGCGTGCACTCGATCGCGCCCTGGACGGGCTCGAGGCCGTGGTCGAGGCATCCGCCGCCGTTCCGGGCACGGCCGCAGATCGGCTGGAGTACGTGCTTCGCGGTGCGGTGCGCGTGCTCGTCGGAGAGCTCCCGTACGTCACGCTGCTGCTGCGCGTGCGCGGCAACACCGACGTCGAGCGCGATGCCATCCGCCGCCGCCGCGAGTTCGACCACCGCGTGTCGGAGCTCGTCGACGCGGCCCACGCCGAGGGATCTCTTCGCGCCGACCTCGACTCGGGCACGACGTCGCGGCTGCTGTTCGGCATGATCAACTCCATCGTCGAGTGGTACCGCCCCGGCGGGCCACTGGATGCCGAAGCCCTCGCCGACGCGACCGTCTCGGTCGCTCTTGACGGCCTCCGCGCCCGCTGACCCACGTTCCCGCGTTCCCACGTTCTCGCTTTCGCGAAAGCACCAGTTCCTCACCCGACTCGCCGTGCCGAGGCACCCGCCACCCGCGCGCCGCCGTCGCCGACTGGTTTTTCGCACCCGCACCCGGAGAACCGGGGTCCCCCACCGGGAAACCGAAGGTTCGGCTACTCCTTCGCCACCAGGGTCAGCACGTCGTAGGTGGCGACGACCTCGTCGCGCTGATTCACAAGCACGGCGTCCCAGCGCACCTCGCCGTACTCCTCGCTCTCGCGCGGGCTGATCTGCTTCGCGGTGAGGGTCACGCGCACCTCGTCGCCGGGCGACACCGGGGTCAGGAACCGCAGGTTCTCGAGGCCGTAGTTCGCGAGCACCGGGCCCGGATCGGGGTCGACGAAGAGGCCTGCCGCCCACGACAGCAGCAGGTAGCCGTGAGCCACGCGACCCGGGAAGAAGGGATTCGCCGCAGCGGCCTCCTCGTCCATGTGCGCATAGAAGCGATCGCCCGTGAACTCGGCGAAGTGCTCGATGTCGCCGAGCGCCACGGGCCGCGGGTCCGACACGACTCGGTCGCCCACCCGCAGCGACGCGAGGGGCTTGCGGAACGGGTGGATGCCGTCATCAGCGGCCGCCCCCGCACGCCACTGCCCGGTCAGTCCGGTGAGCACGTCGGGCGACCCCTGGAGCGCGGTGCGGCGCATGTAGTGCAGCACCGAGCGGATGCCGCCGAGCTCCTCGCCGCCGCCTGCGCGCCCCGGTCCGCCGTGCACGAGGTGCGGCATCGGCGACCCGTGCCCGGTCGACGATCGCGCGACCGAGCCGTCGAGCACGAGCACGCGCCCGTGCCACGGCGAGATGCCG
>NZ_RRYE01000305.1 GCF_004010105.1 Microbacterium sp. CPCC 204701 | reverse complement strand
CGCGGAACGAGCAGCGGCACGGCGGCGGCGATGACCACCGCATCGAGCGCGACCAGCGCGAGGATCAGCAGAGCCGCGCGCCCGACGTCTCCCTGACCGGCCGCCTCGGCCGCGAGCACCGACCAGGACGTGGGGATCGCATCGAGCACCGTCGTGATCGGCCCGGGGGGCAGTCCGTCCTGCAGCAGCTGCGGAATGGACTGGAAGGCGACCGAGACCACCATCCAGCCGGTGAACATCACGGCGAAGAACAACCCCCACTGCACGCCCGCGATCTCGATGCCGAGGCGAGTGCGCATGGCAGCGCCGAGCGCACCGTAGACCAGCCGCGACATCGCGATGACGAAGATCCACGTGAGCGCCGCGCCGACGACCGCGACCGCCAGTGCGGCGATGCCGAGCGCCGAGGCGTGCCACGCGTTGGTCAGCAGGGCCGCGAGCACGTACGCGGCGGCGACCCCGACGAACACCGTGGCGAGAAGACCGCGCCCGAGCGCGAGCCTCGACACCGGGAGCAGGGCGAAGTAGTCGGCGCGCACGACGCCCGCGCCGCTCGTGAGCACCGGGCCGAGCATGGCGCCCACGAGCCACATCGCGAACACGAGCGTCAGCACCGAGTGGCGCACGGCGGCGTCGGGGGCGACCACGGCGCTCGCCCAGGTCGCGAGCACGAGCACGGCGCCGAGCACCCAGCCGGCCTTGCGCAGCCCCGCGGAGGTGTTGCGGAGCATCGCGAACTTGAGAGAGATCAGCCCCCGATCCACGACAGCTCCTCCTCGTCGACCTCGGGGGCTCCGACCAGCTCCACGAAGCGGTCCTCGAGACTCGCGCCGGCGCGCACATCGTCCAGCGTCCCGTGGGCGGCGATCCGCCCCCGGGCGACGATCGCGACGCGGTCGCACAGCTGTTCGACGAGAGCCATCACGTGGCTCGAGATGATCACGGCGCCCCCCGTCTCGGTGAAGCGACGGAGGATCCGCGTGAGCACCCGGGCGCTGACGGGGTCGACCGCCTCGTACGGCTCGTCGAGCACGAGCACCTTCGGCGTGTGCAGGAGCGCGGTCGCGAGCCCGATCTTCTTGCGCATGCCGGTGGAGTACTCGCCGACGAGAGTGCCGAGGTTCTCGGCCTCGTCGAGTTCGAGGATGCGCAGCAGCTCGGCGGCGCGCGCAGCGACGATGTCGCTCGGCATTCCGCGGAACCGTCCCCAGTAGGTCAGCAGCTCGCCTCCGGTCAGGCGTTCGGGCAGGGCGAGACCGTCGGGCAGCACCCCGAGGCGCCGCTTGGCCTCGACGGGATCGGCCCACACGTCCACGCCCTGCACGAACGCGTGCCCCGATGACGGGCGCAGCAGCCCCACCGCCATCGACAGCGCGGTGGTCTTGCCGGCGCCGTTGGGTCCGACGAGGCCGAAGAACGATCCCATCGGCACCTGCAGGTCGATGTCGTCGACGGCGGTCTTGTCGCCGAATTCGCGACGCAGTGCGCGCATCTCGAGCGCGGGGACGTCGGGCGACGACGTGTCTTCGATGAGTGGCATGAGCCCACTCCATCGGCCCGCGCCGGGTTCCGCCACCGCCGATCGACCAGGATCCCCGGCCGATCGGCCAGGGATGAACGCCGAACGGATGCCGCGGCCGCGGCGGTTCGTATCATCGAGGCATGTCCGCCACGACCGAGGCGCCGGCGTCCGCGTGGCGCCGGGCTGCCGTCGTGCTGTCGCCCGCGGTGGGACGGACGAGGCTCGAGTGGCTGACCGACTCGGTGCTGTTCGCAGTCGCGGTGCTCCTGTGGATCCAGGTCGCGGTCCCTGCGACCAACCCGCAGCTCCCGGACTGGTGGCGCACGTGGGACCTCGTCCTCGGTGCGATCGCGACCGCGTCGATCTGGTGGACGCGCCGCTATCCGCTCGCGGTCGGCATCCTCATGCTCGTCCCGGGTGCACTCGCCATCGCTGCCGGGGCGGGCGCGCTCGTGTCCGTCTATCGCATGGGACTGCTCGCGCCGATCAGGGCGGCGCTCGCCGTCACGGCAGCGCACATCCTGACGGCCCTGCCGTACCACCTGTTCCTGCCGCTGCCGGGGATGCCGTGGCAGGTGTGGGTGGTGCTCATCCCGCTGCTGTATGCCCTGTGCGTGTGCATCGGCCTGCTCGGTCGCGCCCGGCGTCAGCTGATCGTGGGCCTGCGGGCAACCGCGGCCCGAGACCGCGAGCGCTACGAGGAGCGTCTCGCGACGATCCGCCACGACGAGCGGCAGCGCATCGCCCGCGAGATGCACGACGTCCTGGCGCACCGGATCTCGCTGCTGTCGATGCACGCGGGCGCGCTGGAGTACCGCGCGACGTCGCCGACCTCTCCGACGCCGGCAGAGCTGCAGGACGCCGCGCGCGTCATCCGCGAGAACGCGCAGTCCGCCGTCGAGGACCTGCGGGAGCTCCTCGGGCTGCTGCGCAGCGACGACGAGCTCGCGACCGGCGCACCGCAGCCGCGCCTGACCGATCTTCCGCATCTCATCGACGCCGCAGTCGCCGCCGGCCAGCGGGTCGATTTCGTGAACGAGACCCGCGGCGGCCGCCTGCGCGACAGTACTCAGCGCACCGTCTACCGCGTCGTGCAGGAGGCTCTCACGAACGCGCGCAAGCACGCCCCGCGCGCTCTGGTGACCGTGCGGCTCACTCAGGACCGGTCGCACGTGACGGTGCTGGCGTCGAACCCCGTCCCGCCGGGCGTGACCATCCACGACCTGCCGCGCGACGGCAACGGGCTGGTGGGACTCCAGGAGCGCGTGCGCATCGACGGCGGGTGGTTCGAGACGACGATCCAGGGCGGCGAGTTCCTGCTCCGGGCCGAGCTGCCGGTGGGGGCGAGATGACAGTGCGCGTGCTCCTGGTCGACGACGACCCCCTCGTGCTCTCGGGGCTGCGCATGCTGCTCGCAGGCGACCCGGACATCGACGTCGTCGCCGAGGCGTCGGACGGAGACCTGGTAGCGGCGGAGGTCGCGAACGCGCACCCCGACGTCGTCCTGATGGACATCCGGATGCCGCGGGTCGACGGCATCGCCGCGCTCCGGCAGGTGCGGTCCGGGCCGGAGCCGCACCCCGCGGTCATCATGCTGACGACGTTCGGCGCGGAGCCGGTGGTGCTCGACGCGCTGCGGGCCGGGGCATCCGGGTTCCTGCTCAAGCACACCCCGCCCGATCGCCTCATCGCTGCGATCCACGCTGCCGCCGCAGGCGAGGCCACGGTGTCGCCGACGGTGCTGAGGCAGCTGATCGCGCAGGTCGCCCGCGGTGCCTCGCCCTCACGGGAGGATCCCCTCACCGGTCTCAGCGAACGCGAGCGCGACGTGGCGCTGGCGGTCGCCGACGGCCTCGGCAATGCCGAGATCGCCGAGCGGCTCTACCTGTCGGTGGGCAGCGTCAAGGCGCACATCTCGAGCGCCCTCACGAAGCTGGGGCTCGACAACCGCGTGCAGCTCGCCATCGCCGCGCACGAGTCGCGCGGTTGAGGCTCTGCGCCGGCGAGTGTCACTCGTCGGACGCGCCGGCGTCGTCGTCGCCGTCGTCATGTCGGGCGTCGCGCAGCGGCGATGCCACCGCGATCACCGCGGCGATCGCGAACACGACGACGATGCCGATGAGGGCCGGTGCGACGCCGGCGACCGCGACGGCCACGCCG
>NZ_RRYE01000304.1 GCF_004010105.1 Microbacterium sp. CPCC 204701 | reverse complement strand
AGCCGGCCGCGGCGGAGCGGACGAGCGTGTTCGGCAGGTCGTCGCTGTCGACGAGCGACGCCCACGCGGCGGCCTTGGCCTCGGCGGTCGGAAGGGCCGCCTTCGCCTGCGCCGCGAACTCGCCGCCCTTGGCGGTGTTGTCGGCGGCCAGCGCCGCGTCGATCTCGGCGGTGCCGACGACGCCGCCGGCGGCGAGCGACACCAGCAGCTGCCACGACAGGTCCGTGTCGATCTCGAGGCCCTCGAACGTGACCTCACCATCGCGGAGCCGGCGCACCTGCTCCCGCTGCGACGGGGTGGACGCCGCGCTCGCGAAGGCCGTCACGAACTGCAGCTGGCTGTCGCTGCCCGCTTCGGCGGAGCCGGCGAGATCCCACAGCGCGCCGGCGACCTTCTCTCGCGTCGCGTCGCGCTTCTCGGGGGCGACGTACGAGTTCGCGGCGAGCTGCAGCTGGGCGAGCGTGGTGCGGACGGTCGTCGACTCGGACTCGGCGCCGATATTGCGCAGCACGAGGTCGACGTAGTCGGATGCCGAGGCCTCGGCGTCGCGCGTCTGGTCCCACGCGGCGCCCCATACGAGCGAGCGCGCAAGGGGGTCGGTGATCTTTCCGAGGTGATCGATCGCGGTCTGCAGGGAGCGGTCGTCGAGGCGGATCTTCGCGTACGCGAGGTCATCGTCGTTGAGGAGTACGAGGGCGGGGCGCGTGCGGCCCTTGAGCTCGGGCACCTCGGTGAGGTCGCCGTCCACATCGAGCTCGATGTGGTGCACGCGCACGACCGCGTCGCCGTCGAGCTCGTAGAACCCCACTCCGAGGCGGTGCGGGCGGATCGTCGGGTTGTCGGCGGGCGCCGTCTGGACGATCGCGAAGCGCGTGATGGCGCCGTCGGCATCCGTCACGATCTCGGGCGAGAGAGTGTTGACTCCCGCGGTCTCGAGCCACTTCTTCGACCACGTCGACAGCTCGCGGCCGCTCGTCGTCTCGAGCTCGGCGAGAAGGTCGCTCAGCTCGGTGTTCGACCACTCGTGCTTCTTGAAGTACGCGGCGACACCGGCGAAGAACGCCTCGACCCCCACCCACGCGGCCAGCTGCTTGAGCACCGAGCCGCCCTTCGCGTACGTGATGCCGTCGAAGTTGACCTGGACGTCCTCGAGGTCGTTGATCGTGGCGACGACGGGGTGGGTCGAGGGGAGCTGATCCTGACGGTACGCCCAGGTCTTCTCCATCGCGTTGAACGTGGTCCACGCCTCGGTCCACTCGGTGGCCTCGGCCGTGGCGATGGTCGACGCCCACTCGGCGAACGACTCGTTCAGCCACAGGTCGTTCCACCACTTCATGGTGACGAGGTCGCCGAACCACATGTGGGCGAGCTCGTGCAGGATCGTGACGACGCGGCGCTCCTTGACGGCATCCGTCACCTTCGAGCGGAAGACGTACGACTCGGTGAAGGTGACCGCGCCGGCGTTCTCCATCGCGCCCGCGTTGAACTCGGGCACGAAGAGCTGGTCGTACTTGGCGAAGGGGTAGGCGTACTCGAACTTCTCCTCGAAGTACGCGAAGCCCTGGCGCGTCTTGTCGAAGATGTAGTCCGCGTCGAGGTACTGCCACAGGCTCTTGCGGCCGTACACGCCGAGCGGGATCACACGGCCCGAGGCGCTCGTGAGCTCCGAGAACGTGGCCTCATACGGCCCCGCGATGAGCGCGGTGATGTACGACGAGATGCGCGGCGTCGGCTCGAATCGCCACGTCGCGGTGCCGTCGCCGTGCTTCTTCGGCTCGGGCGATGGGGAGTTGGAGACGACCTTCCAGGGCTCGGGCGCGGTCACCGTGAACTGGAACGTCGCCTTCAGATCGGGCTGCTCGAACACCGCGAACACACGGCGCGAGTCGGGCACCTCGAACTGGGAGTACAGGTACACCTCGTCGTCGACCGGGTCGACGAAGCGGTGCAGGCCCTCGCCCGTGTTCGTATAGAGGCAGTCCGCGTCGATCACGAGCTCGTTCTCGGCGACGAGACCCTCGAGCGCGATGCGCGAGTCCGCGAACACCGACGAGGGATCGAGCGCGCGGCCGTTGAGGGTGATCTCGCGCACCTCCCGGGCGATGAGATCGATGAACGTCGAGGCACCCGGGGTGGCGGTGAAGCGCACGACGGAACGGGAGCCGAAGACCTCGCCGCCCCTCGTGAGGTCGAGCGCGACCTCGTACGACTGCGTGTCGACGAGGGCGCGGCGCTCCTGCGCTTCGATGCGGGTGAGGTTCTCTCCAGGCACTGCTGTGGCTCCCATGGGTGAGGATGACGGATGTTCTGGATGCGCCCTCGTCGCGGGGCGCGCGATCCGGCGGCCGCCACGAGCGCTGCTGGCGCCGGTGACAACCGTTCCAGCCTATGCCAGGCCACCCATTCTGGCCCGTTCTGTGGACGAACGGACCGGCACGCAATGTCAGGATGGATGAGTGAGTTCTTCCGAGTACCCTTTCGTTCCGTTCGCGTCGCCGGCTGCCGCGTCCGGCGCCCCGTTCGTCGGGAAACCCGTCGCGTACGATGCGATCCTCCTCGCGGGCTTCGGCGGCCCGGAGGGCCAGGACGACGTCATCCCGTTTCTGCGCAACGTCACGCGAGGGCGCGGCATCCCCGACGAGCGCCTGGAGGAGGTGGCCCACCACTACCGGCACTTCGGCGGGGTGAGCCCGATCAACGCGCAGAACCGGGCGCTCAAAGCGGCGCTCGAGGCCGAGCTCGATCGCCGCGGCATCGACCTGCCGGTGTACTGGGGCAACCGCAACTGGGCCCCGTACCTCGAAGAGGCGGTGACGGATGCGGCGGCCGCCGGTGACACGAGCCTCCTGGCTCTCGCCACCAGCGCGTACTCGTCGTTCTCGAGCTGCCGGCAGTATCGCGAGGACTTCGCGCGCGTGCTCACCGAGACGGGGCTGGCAGAGACCGTCACGATCGACAAGGTGCGCCAGTTCTTCGACCACCCGGGCTTCGTTCAGCCCTTCGTCGATGGCGTACGCGGCGCGGTGGCGGGCATTTTCGCCGAGGGCGTCGCACCGGAGGCGGTCCGTGTGCTCTTCTCGACCCACAGCATCCCCACCGCCGACGCGCAGCGCTCCGGCCCCCGCGAGGGCGATGGACTGCACCGGGAGCTCGGCGACGGCGGCGCGTACGCCGCACAGCACCGCGCTGTCGCCGAGGTCGTGATGGCTGCTGTCGCCGCCGAGGTGCCCGGCGCTGAGCGGGTGGCGTGGGATCTCGTGTACCAGTCGCGGTCGGGTCCGCCCAGCCAGCCGTGGCTCGAGCCCGACGTCAACGACGTGATCGCCGAGCTTCCCGCCGCGGGCGTGCAGGCGGTGGCGATCGTGCCGCTCGGCTTCATGAGCGACCACATGGAAGTGCTGTGGGATCTCGACACCGAGGCGATGGATGCCGCCACCGAGGCGGGACTGCGAGCCGTGCGCACGCCGACCCCCGGTGTGGATCCCGTCTTCGTCGCGGGTCTCATCGACCTCGTGGAGGAGCGCCTGAACGGTACCCCGGCGGCGGAGCGCCCGCATGCGACCGGCCTCGGCCCCTGGTTCGACGTGTGCCGTCCGGCGTGCTGCGAGAACGTGCGCGCGGGGTTCAAGCCGGCGGCCGCCGGCCTCGCGCCCTGAGCGTGCGCCGCGGCGGCAGCCGTGCGCTCC
>NZ_RRYE01000303.1 GCF_004010105.1 Microbacterium sp. CPCC 204701 | reverse complement strand
CGGCGACGCGCCGGGCAGCTCGGCGCCGCCGACTACGCGCGCGTTGAGTACGCCGAGCGGGTGGCCGCCCAGGAGGCGGCGCTCGACCTTCCTGTGCTCCCGACGACGACCATCGGCTCGTTCCCGCAGACCGGCGACATCCGCCGCGTGCGCGCGCAGCACGTCGCGGGCGACCTCTCGCGCGACGAGTACGAGCGATTCCTGCGTGATGAGATCGCGCGCGTCGTGGTGCTGCAGGAGGAGATCGGACTCGACGTGCTGGTGCACGGCGAAGCCGAGCGCAACGACATGGTGCAGTACTTCGCGGAGAATCTCGACGGGTTCGCCGTGACGCGCAACGGCTGGGTGCAGTCGTACGGGTCGCGAGCGACGCGCCCCTCGATCCTGTGGGGAGACGTGTCGCGGCCGGTGCCGATCACCGTCGCCTGGTCGGCCTACGCCCAGTCGCTCACCGACAAGCCCATGAAGGGCATGCTGACCGGGCCGGTGACGATCCTGGCGTGGTCGTTCGTGCGCGACGACCAGTCCCTCGCCGAGACCGCCGACCAGGTGGCGCTCGCCCTCCGTGATGAGATCGCGGACCTCGAGGCGGCCGGCATCCGCATCATTCAGGTCGACGAGCCGGCACTGCGCGAGCTGCTGCCGCTGAAGGCGGCCGACCAGCCGGCCTACCTCGACTGGTCGGTGGCCTCCTTCCGCCTCGCGACCGCGGGAGCGGCGGCTGCCACCCAGGTGCACACGCACCTCTGCTACTCGGAGTTCGACGTCGTCATCGGCGCCATCGCTGCGCTCGACGCCGACGTCACCTCGATCGAGGCGGCGCGCAGCCGCGGCGAGGTGATCGGCGACATCGCGCGATCGGGATTCGCGCACGGTATCGGTCCCGGCGTGTACGACATCCACTCGCCGCGCGTGCCCTCCATCGACGAGGTGACGGAGCTGCTCGACCGCACCGTCGCCGAGCTGCCGCTGCGGCAGGTGTGGGTGAACCCCGACTGCGGGCTCAAGACCCGGGGGTACGCAGAGACGGTGGCGTCGCTGCGCAACATGATCGAGGCGACGCGCGCCGCGCGGCAGTCGGCAACGGCCGCGGTCTAGGAGTCACCGCGCGCGGGGTTTTCGCTTCGCGCCGACGGATGCCGGCGCCACCGCCTCGGCACGCGCCTCCGCCGGCATCGCGTCGGACTCCTCCGTCGGGTCCGCGGCGACAGTCCCCGCCACGAGCGGCGGCTCGTCGGCAGTGGACGAGGGCAGCACTGTGGCCTTGCTCGGGCCGGGGACTTCGGCATCCGTCGGCTCTTCGCGGGTCTGCAGGATCTCGAGGATCCACGCGACCACGAGTGCGACGACGAGCACGAGGAAGACGTCTCCCGCCGACAGCGGACGCAGAGCGAACAGCCAGACAACCGCGAGTGCCACGACGAGGGTGCGAACCACGACGCGGGAGCGCGCGAGCCAGAGGCCGAGACGACCGGCGGTGAAGCCGTGACCGGCCAGACGCCGCCGCAGCGATGAGTTCATCGAGCCGACTGCGCGGCGGGTGCGCGCGGCCGGCGACCAGCGTCCGGCGAACCATCCGAGGACCGCGATCACCGCACCCAGCAGCACGACGACCGCCGCCGTCTGCTGCATCGACCCCACGAGACCCTCGTAGACGGCGCCGAGGGCCGCGGACGAGAGGCCGAGCTGCACCGCAGCCTGCCCGATGACCGGATAGCCGATCGCGAACGCGAGGGCGAGGGCGCCCCCGCCCGCGATGAAGCCGACGCCCGTGCCGAGAACGGCCGTGCTGCGTCGCCGTGCGACGAGGATCCCGGTGGCGAAGAGAGCGATCGCGATGACCGGCAGCCACCACCCGAGGGCGGTGGCAAGGGCGTGTACCGTCCGCACGGTGACCAGGGTCTCGCCGGTGCCCACGATCACGACGCGGTCGATCGCGGGGATCAGCTGCGCAATCCCGACGCCCCGATCGACGAGGTTCTGCTTGACGCCGTCGACGATGGTGCCCAGCTGGATGCCGAGCCCTTCGTCGGTGAGCACGACGACGCCGCCGCCGTCAGAGGTCGCGGCAGCCGTCAGCACCCGGTGAGCGGCGCGCGTCGTCGTCGTCCAGGTGTCGGCGAACGCGTCGGACTCCACGACCCTCGTCACGGTCTGGGCGAGGAGGTTGCGCAGACCCTCGGCGGCGGGCGCCTCGAGCAGCTGGAGGGCGTCCGCGGCGCGCGGCGGAAGACCGAGCTGCGCGATGCCGTCGAAGACGTCCGCGGTGAGGACCTCGAAGTCGACCTGCGCCTCGACGGCCTCCACCGTCTCGTCGATGAGCATCTGCTGCACCGCGGGATCGTCAGCGAGCGGCGCGAGCGTGGAGACGAAGGCCGACTCGTCGACGAGCTCCAGCCGGGCCCACGCGGTGACGACGGCGAGCGGCACCAGGATCGTCGCGATGACGATGCACAGCGCCGAGAGGAACGCCCGCCAGCGCGAGCCGTCCGGGCTCACGCGGTCGACTGGCTCCGCCGTCGCCCCTGCGCGCAGACGCGCGTTC
The DNA here is from genome assembly GCF_004010105.1 of Microbacterium sp. CPCC 204701. Taxonomy (GTDB): domain Bacteria; phylum Actinomycetota; class Actinomycetes; order Actinomycetales; family Microbacteriaceae; genus Microbacterium. The sequence continues at coordinate 1,158 of NZ_RRYE01000303.1, read as the reverse complement.
TCGGCCTCGAGTTCAGCCAGGCGGACGCGGAGGTCGGAGGATTCGGCGGGCGCGGCTTCGGCGGTCATTTCCCCCTTATAGCGCGTCGAGGGTCACCCGGCTACCCGTCCGCCTCACGCGAGTCGGATGAAATCCGTCACACGGCCCGAAGCACCGCGACGACCTTGCCGAGCACGACGGCGTCGTCGCCGAGGATGGGCTCGAACGCGGAGTTGCGGGGGAGCAGCCACGTGTGGCCGTCGCGCTGGCGGAATGTCTTGACGGTGGCTTCGCCGTCGAGCATCGCCGCGACGATCTCGCCGTTGTCGGCCGTCGCCTGCGAACGCACCACGACCCAGTCGCCGTCGCAGATCGCGGCGTCGATCATCGAGTCGCCCGACACGCGCAGCATGAAAAGGTCGCCCTTGCCGACCAGCTGCCGGGGGAGCGGGAAGATCTCTTCGATCTGCTGTTCGGCGGTGATCGGCACGCCGGCCGCGATCCGGCCCACGAGAGGCACGAGGGCGGCGTCGCCGACCGACGGCGCGCTGTCGGCCGGGTTCTCGGTCGCGGTGCCGGGCAGATCGATCAAAACCTCCATGGCGCGCGTCTTGCCTGCGTCGCGGCGAAGATACCCGCTGAGCTCCAGCTGGTTCAGCTGGTGGGTCACGCTCGACAACGACTTGAGCCCCACTGCGTCGCCGATCTCGCGCATGCTCGGCGGATAGCCGTGGCGGGCGATCGAGCGCTGGATCACTTCGAGGATCGCGAGCTGCTTGTCGCTCAGGCTCTTGCGCCGTCGTGTCTGGGGCTTCTCGCGCCCGGCCTCGTCGCTCATGTCCGGCTCCCGTCTCGCGCCCGTCGGTGGAGCGCGGTTTCTTCGAATGTCGGAGGCCCGTGGTGGGGTTCTCGTATCGAAACCGTATCCGCCTGTGACGCGCGAGGGGAACAACCTCGCCGCGTGTCGCGTTCGACAGTCGCGATCCGGATTTCGGTGTTGACATCGTACAGACTCGAAGATAGATTCGGAAGAGAGGTTCGCACCTCCCCGCTCCCGGCCGAGCGGGGAGTGCGAATCTCCCACCAGAGGAGGACTGCATGACTGCGATCGGTATCACGACGACCGTTCTCTCGCCCGCGGGCGCGACGCGGGCCGTCGCCGTTCGCGCGACGCGCCTG
>NZ_RRYE01000302.1 GCF_004010105.1 Microbacterium sp. CPCC 204701 | reverse complement strand
CGGCGAGGCGGTGCGCCGGCAGACGATCGCGGAGCGCAAGCAGGCCGAGCTCGCCGCGGCGGCGACCGGCGACGGGTCCACGCACACCTCGGCGAAACAGGCCACGACCGTCAAGGAGGGAGACGACTGATGCGCTCCATGAGCCAGCTCGGCAACGACCTCTACACCGGCAAGACCTCGTTCCCCTTCATCGGACGCCGTCGGCTGTGGTTCCTCATCGCCGCGATCCTCGTGGTCGGCTCGGCCCTGGTGCCGCTGTTCCGTCCGATCCAGTTCTCCATCGAGTTCACCGGCGGCTCGCAGTTCACGGTCAACGGCGTGACCACGACCGACCAGCTGCTCGCGACCGACGCGGTCCAGTCGGTGGTCCCCGACGCGACCACGAAGGTCGTCACGATCGGCGACGACGCGGTGCGCGTGCAGACCGACCAGATGACCGATGCCGACAGCCGTGAGGTGTCGGCGGCCCTCGCCGAGGCGTATGACGTCCCCGAGAGCGAGGTCAGCTACTCGTTCATCGGTCCGAGCTGGGGCGCCGACGTCACTCGCACCTCGCTGTGGGGCCTCGCGATCTTCCTCGCGCTCACCTTCCTGATCCTGGCCCTGTACTTCCGCACGTGGAAGATGTCGGTGTCGGCCATCATCGGCCTCGTGGACGTGCTCGTCATCACGATCGGCGTGTACGCCCTGTTCGGGTTCGAGATCTCGCCGGCCGCCGTCATCGGCTTCCTCACGATCCTGTCCTATGCGCTGTACGACACGACCGTCGTCTTCGACAAGATCCGCGAGAATACGAGCGAGGACGGCGAGGTCTCTGGTCGCACCTTCGGCGAATCGGTCAACCTCGCGGTGAACCAGACGCTGGTGCGCTCGATCAACACCACCGTCGTCGCGGTCCTCCCGACCGGCGCCATCCTGTTCATCGGCCTGATCTGGGTGGGCGCCCAGACTCTCACCGACCTCTCTCTGTCGATCTTCGTCGGCACGATCGTGGCCGCATACTCGACGATCTTCGTCGCCGCCCCGCTGTATTCGCTGCTTCGCGAGAACGAGCCCGCCATCCGGGCCCGCGACGAGCGTGTGCTCGCCGCGCGCGAGCTGGCCGGCGTCCCCGCCTGATCACCGCCTGAAAAGGTGCTCCGCGCGCGGGCGTAGGATTGTGAGGTCCAGCGGAGGGGAGGGGTTCGTGTGACCGAGACCGTCCCGCCCGCCCAGACCTCATCGCTGCGACGCCTCGTGCCGCGCATCTTCTCCCGTTCCGCACGGCGCGACGACGTCGAGCAGCTGCTGCGCACAGTGCGCACGCACCACCCCAAGGGTGATCTGTCGATCATCGAGCGCGCGTACTCGGTCGCGGATCGCGCCCACGCCGGTCAGGCGCGCCAGAGCGGCGAGCCGTACATCACCCACCCGCTCGCGGTTGCGCAGATCCTGGCCGACCTCGGCCTCGGGCCCCGCGCGATCGCCGCGGCGCTGCTGCACGACACGGTGGAAGACACCGAGTACTCGCTCGACACACTGACCGCCGAGTTCGGCGACGAGGTGGCGATGCTCGTCGACGGCGTCACGAAGCTCGACAAGGTCAAGTACGGCGAGAGCGCCCAGGCCGAGACGGTCCGCAAGATGATCGTCGCGATGTCGCGCGACATCCGCGTCCTGCTGATCAAGCTCGCCGATCGCCTCCACAACGCACGCACGTGGGGATTCGTGCCGCCCGAGAAGGCGCGCAAGAAGGCCACCGAGACGCTCGAGATCTATTCGCCGCTCGCTCACCGGCTGGGCATCCAGGCGATCAAGTCCGAGCTCGAGGACCTCTCGTTCGCCGTGCTCCACCCGAAGCTGTACGCCGAGATCGACAGCCTCGTCAAGCAGCGCACGCCGCAGCGCGAACAGTACGTGCAGAACGTCATCGAGGCCGTCGACAGCGATCTGCGCGAGCTGCGGATCCGCGGACGCGTCATGGGCCGACCCAAGCAGCTGTATTCGGTGTATCAGAAGATGGTCGTGCGCGGGCGTGAGTTCGACGACATCTACGACCTCATCGGGATACGCATCCTCGTCGGCAGCGTGCGCGACTGCTACGCCGTGCTCGGCGCCATCCATGCGCGCTGGACGCCACTGCCCGGGCGGTTCAAGGATTACATCGCGACGCCCAAGTTCAACCTCTACCAGTCGCTGCACACCACCGTCATCGGACCCGGCGGGCGCACGGTCGAGATCCAGATCCGCACGCACGAGATGCATCAACAGGCGGAGTACGGCGTCGCGGCGCACTGGAAGTACAAGGAGCAGTTGAACGGTGGCAAGGCCGACCCCAAGTCCGTCGACACCGACATGGCGTGGCTCGCCCACATCTCGGACTGGCAGGCCGAGACCGCAGACCCGGGGGAGTTCCTCGACTCGCTGCGGTTCGAGATCGGCGCGAAGGAGGTCTATGTCTTCACCCCGAAGGGTCGCGTGATCGGTCTTCCCGCCGGCGCGACGCCGGTCGACTTCGCCTACGCCGTTCACACCGAGATCGGTCACCGCACGATGGGCGCAAAGGTCAACGGACGCCTCGTGCCCCTCGAGTCCGAGCTGAAGAGCGGCGACGTCGTCGAGGTGTTCACGTCGAAGAACCCTGACGCCGGACCCAGCCAGGACTGGCTGGGCTTCGTCAAGAGCACCCGCGCACGCAACAAGATCCGGGGCTGGTTCACCAAGGAGCGCCGCGAGGAGGCGATCGAGCAGGGCAAGGAGTCCATCGCCCGCGCCATGCGACGTCAGAACCTCCCGCTGCAGCGCCTGATGAGCCAGGACTCGTTCTCAGAGGTGGCCCATCAGCTGCGCTACGAGGACGTGTCGGCCCTGTACGCCGCCGTCGGCGAGGGTCACGTCTCGACGCAGTCCGTCATCGAGAAGGTGACGGCGCTCGTCGCCGCGAACGACACCGCGACCGGCCCCATCGATCTGCCGGCGCTCGGCCGCGCCCGCGCCCCGCGGGGCGGCGATTCGGGCATCCTGGTGCGCGGCGCCCCCGACATCCTGGTCAAGCTTGCCAAATGCTGCACCCCTGTGCCGGGCGATCAGGTCGTGGGCTTCGTGACACGCGGCAGCGGCGTGTCGGTGCACCGCACGGACTGCACGAACGTCAAGTCGCTCATGAACGATCCCGACCGTCTGATCGATGTCGAGTGGGCGCCGACCACGAAGAGCGTCTTCCTCGTGCAGATCCAGGTCGAGGCGCTCGACCGCTCGGGGCTGCTCAGCGACGTCACCCGCGTGCTCAGCGAGCACCACGTGAACATCCTGTCGGCGACCGTCTCGACCTCGAACGACCGTCTGGCGATCAGTCGGTTCGTCTTCGAGATGGGCGACACCGTGCATCTGGACCGGGTCCTCAACGCCGTGCGCCGCATCGACGCCGTCTACGACGTGTACCGCGTGACCTCGTCCTGAGCCCTGGCGGCCACCAGCCCGCGCAGGAACGCCAGCGCGACGCGCTTGTGCGGCAGCGCGCCGCCCTCGAGCGCGGCGATCGCCGCAGCGACCGCATCCGGATCGACTGTCGACAGCAGACGCGCCGCGCGCGTGTGGTCGGCGTCGTCGACGCGCGCGAGGTCGGCGAGCGTCCGGGGCACCGTGGTCACGCGCACGCCTCCGACCAGCTGCAGGTGCTCTGCCGGGATCGCACGGTCGCGATACACGACCTGGCGATCGGGAACGATGTGCAGGCGCCGCGACACCGCCCGCTGCAC
>NZ_RRYE01000301.1 GCF_004010105.1 Microbacterium sp. CPCC 204701 | reverse complement strand
CGACCCCGTCGCCTCGCTGCTCTCGGTGCTCGATCTGAGCGGGTCCGACGCGCGGACCACCGAGGACATCTTCACCGGCGTCTCGCAGTCGATGCCCCTTGGGCGTGTCTACGGCGGCCAGGTGCTCGCCCAGTCCATCGTGGCCGCCGAGCGCACCCTCCCAGAGGAGCGCATCGTGCATTCGATGCACGGCTACTTCCTGCGCCCCGGCGATTCGACGAAGGGCATCACGTTCGCGGTCGACCGCATCCACGACGGCCGCTCGTTCTCGACACGCCGCACGCAGGCCTTCCAGGAGGGCGTTCCGATCTTCTCGATGATCGCCTCGTTCCAGGACGAGGATCCCGGGCTGGATCATCAGGACCCGATGCCCGAGGGGCTGCCGGGCCCGGACGAGCTTCCCGACGTCGAGTCTCATCTGAGCGGGGTGCACCCGATGTCGAAGCGGTTCTTCACGGACCGCCCGGTCGATGTGCGGCACATTCCGTCGCCGATCTACACCTCGGTCGCGGGCGCGCGCGAGCCACGGCAGGCGGTCTGGATGCGGGTGCGGCGAACCATTCCCGACGACCCGGGCACTCACCGGGCAGCGCTGGCATACCTCAGCGACCTCACCATCCAGGAGTCGATCCTGCGCGCGCACGGGGTGTCGTGGGCGACTCCGGGCCTCAAGGTCGCCAGCCTCGACCACGCGATGTGGTGGCATCGCTTCGGCCGCGTAGACGAGTGGATGCTCTACGTGCAGGAGTCGCCGAGCGCACGCGGCGGCCGCGGACTCGCCACCGGCCGCGTGTACTCGTCGGACGGCATGCTGCTGGCGACCGTCGCGCAGGAGATCATGGTGCGCGTGCCGGATGCCGCGGCACCGGCGGACGCGTCGCCGGCGGCGCGCTGACGGGCTTCAGCGGCGATGGGCGTAGACCAGCGGCTCACCGAGGTAGGGCGACCAGGCCGCGCGCTCTTCGGGTGTGAGACGCATCGGGCGGCCGGTCGCGGCATCCACCTTCACGACCACCGTCGTCGCCCGCGCATAGAGCGTTCGGGTCGGTGACGTCTCGATCGGACTGAAGACCTCGTAGCAGACCTCGATACTCGATCCGCCGAGCTTGCCGAACCACATCTGGACGTCGAGCGGCTGCCGCTGATACGGCACCGGCGCGAAGTACTCGATCTCCTGGCGTGCGATGAGCGTCAGGATGCCGCTGTAGATGCTCGAGTCGAGCAGGGCGGTCTCGGGCGCGTCCTCGCCGGCAGCCGGCGCCCAGAACGCGCGCACGCGCGCCTCTTCGAGCAGCTTCAGCATCGCCGTGTTGTTGACGTGGTTGAACGCGTCGAGGTCTCCCCACCGCAGGGGGATGGGCAGATGCAGTCGACGGCCGGAAGTGCTCGGCACGACCGTCGGCGCGGTGGTGTCAGTCACGCGTCAGCTTGCGGTACGCGGTGCGGTGGGGACGTGCGGCGTCGGGCCCGAGTCGCTCGATCTTGTTCGCCTCGTACGCCTCGAAGTTGCCCTCGAACCAGTACCACTTGTCGGGGTCCTCATCGGTGCCCTCGTACGCCAGGATGTGCGTCGCGATGCGGTCCAGGAACCACCGGTCGTGCGTGATCACGACGGCGCAGCCGGGGAATTCGAGCAGCGCGTTCTCGAGCGACTGCAGGGTCTCGACGTCGAGGTCGTTGGTGGGCTCGTCGAGGAGCAGGAGGTTGCCGCCCTCCTTGAGCGTCAGCGCGAGGTTCAGGCGGTTGCGCTCGCCGCCGGAAAGGACGCCCGCCTTCTTCTGCTGGTCGGGGCCCTTGAACCCGAACTTCGACACGTACGCGCGCGACGGGATCTCGATCTTGCCGACGGTGATGATGTCGAGTCCGTCCGACACGACCTCCCACAGCGACTTGTTCGGGTCGATGTTCGCCCGCGATTGGTCGACGTAGCTGATCTTCACGGTCTCGCCGATCTTCAGCTGGCCGCCGTCCAGCGGCTCGAGGCCGACGATCGTCTTGAACAGCGTGGTCTTGCCCACGCCGTTCGGACCGATCACGCCGACGATGCCGTTCGGGGGCAGGCTGAAGCTCAGTCCGTCGATGAGCGAGCGCCCGTCGAAGCCCTTCTGCAGCTTCTTCGCCTCGATGACGACGCTGCCGAGGCGCGGCCCGGGGGGGATCTGGATCTCTTCGAAGTCGAGCTTGCGGGTGCGGTCGGCCTCGGCCGCCATCTCTTCATAGCGCGCGAGGCGGGCCTTGGACTTCGCCTGGCGGCCCTTCGCGTTGGAGCGGACCCAGTCGAGCTCCTCGGCGAGGCGCTTCGCGAGCTTCGCGTCCTTCTTGCCCTGCACCTCGAGGCGCTCGGCCTTCTTCTCGAGGTACGTGGAGTAGTTGCCCTCGTACCCGATGAGGCGGCCGCGGTCGACTTCGGCGATCCACTCCGCGACGTTGTCGAGGAAGTACCGGTCGTGCGTGATCGCGATGACGGCGCCCGCGTACTTCTGAAGGTGCTGCTCGAGCCACAGCACGCTCTCGGCATCGAGGTGGTTCGTCGGCTCGTCGAGCAGCAGCAGGTCGGGCTTCTGCAGCAGCAGCTTGGTGAGCGCCACGCGGCGCTTCTCCCCTCCCGAGAGGTGGGTGACCGGCGCATCGCCCGGCGGCGTGCGCAGGGCGTCCATGGCCTGCTCGAGCTGAGAGTCGAGGTCCCATGCGTCCGCGGCGTCGATCTCCTCCTGCAGCGTGCCCATCTCCGCCAGCAGCGCGTCGAAGTCGGCGTCTGGGTCGGCCATGAGGCCCGAGATCTCGTTGAACCGGTCGACCTTCGCCTTGATCGCGATGCCCTCCTGGATGTTCTCCAGCACCGTCTTGGACTCGTCGAGCACGGGCTCCTGCATCAGGATGCCCACCGAGAACCCGGGGCTCAGCTTCGCCTCGCCGTTGGAGGGGTGATCGAGACCGGCCATGATCTTGAGGATCGTCGACTTGCCGGCACCGTTCGGGCCGACCATGCCGATCTTCGCACCCGGCAGGAACGCCATCGTGACGTCGTCGAGGATCAGCTTCTCACCGACCGCCTTGCGCGCTCGGACCATCTGGTAGATGTACTCAGCCATGCGGTGTCAGTTCTCCTTGAACAACAGAGGTCAGCGTCCCAGCCTACCGGCCGTCGGCGCAGCCACGACCGGCACAGTGGATGCCCTCCACGGCGGGATGCCGTCGCCGCGTCACCAATCGATCGGACGCGTCTCTCCTACCAGGCATGTTCCCTCGACGAGCACGGGGACGACGACGGTGACCGGGTCTCCTGTCGCTGGGCCGACCTGACCGATGAGGCATTCCTCGCCCCACTTCACGGAGAACTGGATGCTCTCGGCCTGGTTGCCGACCGTCGATCGGTCGCGGGTGACCTGCATGGCCGCCTTGTCGAACCCGGCCACGACCAGCGCGTCGATGTACGCGCGCCCCCCGTTGCGGTCCTCGGAGGCCCACACCGACGCGGTGATCGCCGCGAACAGCGGGAGGTTGTCGGCCGCGGTGCCGTCGGGCACGAGGGTCGGCTCGGGTGTCGCCGTGCTCGTCGGGCCACCCGTCGACGACCCTGATCGAGTCGGAGTCGCGGACGGATCCGGCTCGGACGCAGGAGCCGGCGTGCACCCGGCCAGCGCGAGGCCGACGATCGCAGCGACGAGCGCAGCGCCGGCACGGGCGCGGGTCGTCGCGCGCGGGCGCCCGGGTGGGATCGGATGTCGGGACACGGGGAGA
>NZ_RRYE01000300.1 GCF_004010105.1 Microbacterium sp. CPCC 204701 | reverse complement strand
CGCGCCCTCGTGTTCGGCGACTCGTGGGTGTACGGCTCGGCCGCGACGACCCCGTCGCTCGGTTTTGCGTACCGCCTCGCCGACGAACTCGGCATCGAGACCGTGGTCGACGGGGTCCGCGGCAGCGGCTATCTCAAGCCCGGCATCGACGGCCCGGCCTACGGCGAGCGCATCGCCGCGCTCGACCCGGCCCTCTACCCCGACCTGGTCGTCGTCGAGGGCTCGATCAACGATCGGCGACTGCATCCTGACGGATACCGGGATGCCGTGACCGCCGCCTGGGACGCCCTCGCGGCCCGCTATCCCGACGCCGACATCGTCATCCTCGGACCGGCCCCGCAGGTGCTGCCGGTCGAGGCGGCCACGCGCCGCATCGACGACGACCTGCGGGCGCTGGCCGCGCAGCGCGGCTGGTGGTACGTCTCGCCCATCGCCGAGGAGTGGATCACCGAGGCCAACTACCTCGACGTCATCGACACCGGCCCGGTCGGCCGCGACCACCCGTCGACCGACGGCCACGCGTACCTCGCCGCGCGGGTCGCCGAGGCGATCCGCGCGATGAGCGAGCCCGCGGACATCGTCGCCGACGCACCCCACGACGGGGAGCTCGTCGGACCGTGAGGTGAACGGGAGCCGCAGGCAGGGGTGGTAATCTCGATCGGCACGCCTCCGTAGCTCAGGGGATAGAGCGTTGGTTTCCGGTACCAAAGGTCGCAGGTTCGATTCCTGTCGGGGGCACCACCACCACGATCGTCGAGGGGCCGGTCCGAGAAAGGCCGGCCGACGTTTCCGCCGGAACGGCCGTCGATCGCCGGTGGACGTGGACGTCGGGAGCGCGGCGCGCAGGGCGTCGCGACGCGCCACCGAGCATCTAGAGTGCAGGGGTGGAGCACCCCGAAGCGCAGGCCTCGCCGGCGGGCGTGGACGCCGCCCCGGTGCCATGGGCGCCCGGACCTGATGCGGCCGTACCGGTGCTCGCGCCGCGGGCGAAGCGCCGCATGGGAGTGGTCCTCGCGTGGTGCGCGGGGGCTCTCGCGGTGATCGTGCTCGCGGCCCTCGCAGCCTTCGTGCACGCGTCGGCCGATGAGACCTTCGATGCCGCGCAAGCGCGACTGGAGTTCGCCGCCGAAGAGGAGGCGGATGCGCATCGCGCGCTGACGGCAGCCGTCTCGGCCGCGGAGCGGTCGGTCCTCTCGGGCGAGCGGATCGTCGCCGCGGCGAGCGAAGAGCTCGTCCACCCCGACGCGCGATCGGCGCTCGGCGAGGCGCTGGCGACGCTCTCGGGAGGGGCGGACGAGGCGCGCGCGGTACTCGAAGACGAGGTCGACGACGGCGACGTCCGCAAGCCGATGTGGATGTGGGAGTTGTTCGCCGAGGCATCCGCCCTCGACGAGCGCCGGGAAGCGGCGACCTCATCGGCCGAGGACTCCAGCGACGTGGAGCGCACCCTCGACGACCGGCACGACCGGCTGACCGAGACGGCGGTCGCCCTGTACGCATCGACGATCGCCGCCGCCGACGCACTCGAAGCGGCCAATGTGTCGGCGCGCGCCGCCGCCGTGCTGGATTTCCGCGACGCGGCCGATCGTGTGGCGCAGCAGGACGGCGTCGGGTCTGACGCGGCCGTCGCGTTCTCGCTTTACGCGACCAACGCGGAGATCCTCGCCTCGTCGGCGCAGTCCGAACTGGCCGAGAAGGCCGGCCCGCTCCTCGCGACGCGGCTCGAAATCGAGGCGTACGCGCGGTCCATCGCCGGCGGCGTCGTGCTGGACTTCGATTGGGCGCCGGTCGTCGCCGGCACCGGCGGATCGCGAGGCATCGGGGGCACGGCCGCGTGGAACTCGGCACGCGGCGGATCGTCCACGATCACGCTCTCGCACTCCGTCGCCGAATGGTGGCCCAACGCGGATTCTCGCGCCCTCGTGACGCACGAGGTCGGCCACGCGATCACGTCCAAGTGCCACGACAGATTCGACTCGCAAGACCGCGACGCCAACGAGGAGTGGGCGACGGCGTGGGCGATCAGCATGGGTCACACGGCCCAGGGCAACGGCGTGCAGGCCTACGGCCACCCGTCGCAGGAGATGATCGACCTCGCCGCCACGTGCCGCTGACGCCCCGAGGGCACGCCGGGCGCGGTGCCGTCACCTGGCCGGCAGGAGCTCCGAGAGGAGATGCTCCACCCGATCGCGGATGTCGTCGCGCACGCGACGGACGCCGTCGACGTCGAGATCGGACGGGTCGTCCAGCTGCCAGTCGAGGTACCGCTTGCCCGGGTAGAGCGGGCACGCGTCGCCGCAGCCCATCGTGACGACGGCGTCCGCAGCGCGGACGACATCGTCGGTGAGCGGCTTCGGGAACTCGTCCTCGACGTCCAGTCCGATCTCGGTGAGCACCAGCGCGACCTCGGGCAGGATGCGCTCGCCGGGCTGCGACCCCGCCGAGCGCACATGGGCCCGGTCGCCCGCGAGCTGACGCGTGATCGCGGCCGCCATCTGCGAGCGCCCGGAGTTCTGCACGCACACGTAGAGGATCTCGGGCACCGGCTTCGCGAGCAGTCCGCGCGATTGCGCGAGCGCCGTCAGCCGGTCGCGCGCGAACTTCTCGGCGAGGCTCGGGACGTGTGTACGGATCGCCGCGGTTCGCGCCAGCGCCGTGTATGACTCGAAGACGACCCGCTCGACGGTCTCTTCGCTCACCATCCCGGTGAACTGGTGAGCCAGTCGCTCTGAGGCGCGGTGCAGCACGGAATCCGGCGACAGCAGGGGGGCCTGCCCCGTCGCGCCGCTCATGCCGCGCCCTGCTCGGGGATCAGCTCGCCGATGAGCGCCTCCACGCGGGCGCGGATCTCGTCGCGGATGGGCCGCACCGACTCGATCCCCTGGCCGGCCGGGTCGTCGAGCTCCCAGTCCTCGTAGCGCTTGCCGGGGAAGATCGGGCACGCGTCGCCGCAGCCCATCGTGATGACGGCATCCGACTCGCGCACCGCGTCGACGGTGAGCACCTTGGGCGTGTTGCCCGAGATGTCGATGCCCTCCTCCGCCATCGCCTGGACTGCGATCGGGTTGATCTCGTCCTTCGGTTCGGATCCGGCCGACAGCACGTCGATGCGGTCGCCCGCAAGCGCCTGCAGGTAACCGGCGGCCATCTGCGAGCGGCCGGCGTTGTGGACGCAGACGAACAGGACGGTGGGCTTTTCGTTCATGGGAGACCCGCTTTCTCTATCGAGAGAAAGCATAGACGGTCATCTATGTTTTTGCCAGCGGCAGTGCCGGCTCTCCCGCCAGCTCCGTCAGAAGGCCGCGCACCCGCTGCTCGATGTCGTCACGGATCCGTCGCACGTCCTCGAGCGGCCGGCCGACCGGGTCGTCGAGATCCCAGTCGAGGTAGCGGCGGCCCGGGTAGACCGGACACGCGTCTCCGCAGCCCATGGTCACCACGACGTCGGCCGCCCGCACCGCCTCATCGGTGAGCGGCTTGGGGAACTCCCCTCCCAGTGGCACGCCGATCTCGTCCAGCGCGACCACGATCGTGTGCCGCACGTCGCTTGTGGGGGCCGACCCGGCGGTGCGCACCGACACGCGGCCGCCGGCGAGCTGACGCAGCATCGCGGCGGCCATCTGGGAGCGACCGGCGTTCTGCACGCACACGAACAGCACTTCGGGAGTCGCGAGCGCCTCGTCGCGCACCCCTGGGTCGGCACGCACGGCGGCGCGACTCAGCGCCTCGAGCCGCGCCGCCG
>NZ_RRYE01000030.1 GCF_004010105.1 Microbacterium sp. CPCC 204701 | reverse complement strand
CGCCCGGCGCGCGAGCAGCGGCCGGCGAAGCCCGTGATTCCCGAGCGTGAGCGCGCCATGTGCCCGAACTGCTTCGTCGAGGTCTCGGCGACCGGCGAATGCGGCATGTGCGGCTGGTCGGCCGGCTGACCCCGCCGGCGAGCTGGGCCCGCCGGCAGAGGCAAGGGGACCGCGTCCCCAGAACGCGATCCCCTGTGAAGGCCCCTCCCGCCGCGCGCGAAGCCCGATGGCGCGGCTGTCGGAGGAGTCCTCACGGTGGATGTGTCCGCCGCGAAGCCATTCCTGACCGCCCACCGAAATTCGTCGCCCTTTCGTGATCAGCGGCTCTGCTTCTTCGTGAGGGACTTCTCCGACACGGGTGCCTCACCCGATGCCGCGAGCCGGCGATAGTACTCGCGAGCCTCGTCCTGACGCTCGCGCTCGGCGCCGGAGGCGATGGGTGCGCGCACGTGCTCGGGCTCGAATCCGTACGCCTCGACGAGGTCCTGTGCATGCGGGCGGAGCCGTGCGCACAGCCGGTCGATATAGCGGGAGACGGATGCCGCGCGCTGTGTCGAGAGCCGCCCGTTGATGAGGTACCACGCGAGGTGCTTCTCGACCAGATGGAGGCCGAACAGATCGCGCAGCCACGTCAGCACGCGGCGAGTGCCCTCGTCGGCGATGTGGTTCACGCCGTCGGTGAACGCCTCCCACTGCAGCAGCTCGCCGTGGGCGCGGGCAGCCTCGATGAGCTCCGCCTGATGCGTGTTGAACAGCGCCGCCGCGTCGGCCGGAGCCAGCTTCGACGCCGGGCGCAGGGCCGCGGCGACATCCGCCACCATCTGCTGCACGCGACCGGCGAGCAGCTCGTGCTGCTGCTCCTCGCGCAGCCCCAGCTCCACCGAGCGGGCGGTCGAGCCGAGGTCGGCGACAGCCTGCCCGAGCTGGCGCAGACCCGCACCGTGGAACACCTTGCCCGCCGTCTGCCCGACCGCGAATCGGGCGAGGGTCGCGGCATCCGCGCCCTTGAACTGCTTGGCGTAGTCCGACAGCAGTCGCTTGCCGACCAGCTGGAGCAGCACGTTGTTGTCGCCCTCGAAGGTGACGTAGACGTCGAGGTCCTGGTGCAGGCCGACCATGCGGTTCTCGGCGAGGAAGCCGGATCCGCCGCACGCCTCGCGCGCCTCCTGGATGGTCGCGAGGGCGTTCCACGTGCTGAGGGGCTTGAGCGCCGCGGCGAGCGTCTCGAGGTCTTCGCGCTCGTCGGGGGTGTCGGCGCGGCCCGAGAACACGCCGTCGAACTTCTTCAGCAGCTCGTCGTGGCTGAAGAACTGGGCGTAGTTCTGCGCGAGAAGGGGCAAGAGGCGCCGCTGGTGCTTGCCGTAGTCGAGCAGCACGACCTCGTCGGTGCCGGCGCCCGAGTCGAACTGGCGGCGCTGGTCGGCGTAGGTGAGCGCGATGTGGAGCGCGAGCGCGGTGCCGGTCGTCGACGCGCCGTCGAGCGACACGCGACCCTGCACCAGCGCGCCGAGCATCGTGAAGAAGCGGCGGCCGGGGCTGGCGATGTCGCTGGTGTAGGCCCCGTCGGCGGCGACCTGGCCGTAGCGGTCGAGCAGGTTGAACCGGGGCACGCGCACGTGGTCGAACGCGAGGCGGCCGTTGTCGATGCCGTTGAGGCCGCCCTTGACGCCGTCGTCCTCGCTCGTGATCCCCGGCAGCATGCGGCCCTCGTCGTCGCGGATGGGCACGAAGAAGCAGTGCACGCCGTAGTTCACGCCGCCGGTGATCAGCTGCGCGAACACGGTCGCCGCCTTGCCGTGCAGCGCCGCGTTGCCGAGATAGTCCTTGAACGCGCCGCGGAACGGCGTGTGGATCACGAACTGCTCGGTGTCGGCGTCGTAGGTGGCCGTCGTGCCGATGGCCGCGACATCGGATCCGTGCCCGGTCTCGGTCATCGCGAACGCGCCCGGCAGGCGGAGGTCGATGACGCTCGGCAGCCACGCGTCGTGGTGCTTCTTCGTGCCGAGCTGGTGGATCGCGGAGCCGAACAGGCCCCACTGCACGCCCGACTTGATCTGCAGGCTCGGGTCGGCGAGCACGAGCTCTTCGAACCCGGCGATGTTCGCGCCGTTGTCGCCGTGGCCCCCATACTCCTCGGGGAACGCACGGCGCGAGCCGCCGTGCTCGACGAGCAGGTGAAGCTGGCTCAGCACGCGCTCTCGGTGCTCCGGCATGGGCTGACCCCCGATGCGCCAGAACGCGGGGTCCTTGATCATCTCTCGCGCGGCGCGGCGCGTCTCGCCCCACGTCCCGAGCAGCAGGTCCGTGACCGCGGCGACATCGATGCGCGGCTCGGATGCCTCCTCCGCGGTGTGCGGAACGGTCGGCGCGCCCCCGGCGGGCGTGCGCTTGTGTACGGCGGGCTTCTTCGTGCGGACGGCGTCGGCCATGTGCATCACCTCTCGGATGGACAGGGAAGTTCCCTCCCGACCGTAGGACTCCCACAACGAGGGAGCAAAGCGACTGGCGCATTTCCACAAGCCCGGTCGAGGACGGGTGCGACCCGAGTTGTACGCGATGCACAGCGACGTCAGAACAGGCCCGAGATCCGCCCGTCGGCGTCGACGTCGATCGTGGTCGCGGCCGGCGTCGCCGGGAGCCCCGGCATCGTCATGATGTCGCCGCAGATCATCACGACGAACCTCGCCCCTGCGGCGAGGCGCACTTCGCGGATCTCGACGACGTGGCCCGTCGGCGCACCGCGCAGCTTCGCATCGGTCGAGAACGAGTACTGCGTCTTGGCGACGCACACCGGGTACGCGCCGTAGCCCTCGTCCTGCAGGCGCCGGATCTGCGCGCGCACCGCTGTCGAGGCCGTGACCTCGGAGGCGCCGTAGATGCGCGTCGCGATCGCCGTCATCTTCTGCCACAGGGTGGCGTCGTCGGGATAGGTGAAGCGCAGCGCCCCCTCCGGTCCCTGCGCCTGTCGAAGGGCGCACAGGCGCACGACCTCGCGCGCGAGGTCCTCGGCGCCCGCGCCGCCCTCGGCGAAATGCCGCGCGACGACCGCCGTGGCGCCTGCGGCTTCGACGATCGCGACGAGCGCCGCGGTCTCGGCATCCGTGTCTTCGGCGCGATGGTTGATCGCGACGACCGCAGGAATCCCGAACGTCTCGCGCACCGTCTCGAGATGACGCAGCAGGTTGACGGCGCCGCGCTCGATCGCGCCCACGTCCTCGCGGACGAGGTCTGCCACCTCCATTCCGCCGTGGTACTTCAGCGCCCGCACCGTGGCGACCATGACGGCGGCGTCCGGGCGCAGGCCGGTGGACCGGCACAGGATGTCGACGAACTTCTCGGCTCCGAGGTCGGCGCCGAAGCCCGCCTCGGTCACGACGTAGTCGGCGAGCCGGAGCGCGGCATCCGTCGCGATGAACGAGTTGCAGCCGTGCGCGATGTTCGCGAACGGGCCGCCGTGCACGAACGCCGGCGTGTGCTCGAGGCTCTGCACGAGGTTGGGTGCGAGCGCATCGCGCAGCAGCGCCGCCATCGCGCCGTGGGCCTGCAGGTCGCGCGCCCGCACCGGGGCGCGATCGCGCGTGTAGGCCACCACGATGTCGCCGAGGCGCTCCTTGAGGTCGGCGAGATCGGTCGCGAGGCAGAAGATCGCCATGACCTCGGACGCCACCACGATGTCGAACCCGCTCTCACGCGGATACCCGTTCGACGGCCCGCCGAGCCCGATCGCCGTGTCGCGGAGCGCACGGTCGTTGACGTCCAGCACGCGCCGCCACGTCACGCGCCGCACGTCGATGCCCAGGTCGTTGCCGTGATGGATGTGGTTGTCGATGAGCGCTGCGAGGAGGTTGGTCGCCACGGCGATCGCCGGGAAGTCGCCGGTGAAGTGAAGGTTGATGTCCTCCATCGGCACGACCTGTGCGTAGCCGCCGCCGGCGGCGCCGCCCTTCATACCGAACACCGGCCCGAGCGCGGGCTCGCGCAGGCATATCATCGCGCTCTCGCCGATGCGGGTGAGCGCGTCGCCGAGCCCCACGGTGGTGGTGGTCTTGCCCTCGCCCGCAGGCGTCGGCGAGACCGCCGTCACGAGCACGAGGCGTCCGCGCGGGCGGTCGCGGAGCGTGCGCACATGCTGCAGCGAGACCTTGGCCTTGTCGCGCCCGTAGGGCTCGAGGGCATCCTCGGGGATGCCGAGCCGCTCGGCGATCCGGACGATCGGCCACAGCTCGGCCCGCTGTGCGATGTCGATGTTGCTCGCTGTCACGCTCACTCCCCGCCGCAGGCTCCGTCGTCCGCACGGGCAAGCCTAGGGATCGACGGATCCGCGCGGCCGGAACCTGCACGCGCGCCAGCATTCTCGGGCCGCGCGAGCAGGTCGCGACAGCGCGATCTCCCGCCTTCGCGACAGAGATTCCGCCGGTCGCGTCATGAAGCGCCGCGTCGTGCGTCTTTATCGGTGAAGCACGTCGCCGACCCGAACGGCGGCGGGCCTCGCACTCGCCCTTCGACGGCATCGCCGCGCAGAGGGCGAGGTCGGGCGCGCGCGGCAATCCCCCCGGTCGTCGCGTCCGGTTCGCCGGGAGTATGCCCGGCAGCCGGAGGGCCGGCGTCAGACCACGTCGACCCTCCGGCCCTGTCGCGAGCGCCGCGGCGGCTGAGGGCCCGCGCGGCTCGATTCCCGAGACGACGGAGCGGCAGGCCGACGGGCGTCAGGCTCCGCGCAGGCGCTCGGCGAGATACGCCTTCAAGCCCTCGAGCGGCACGCGCTCCTGACCCATCGTGTCGCGGTCGCGCACCGTGACGGCACGGTCGTCGAGCGAGTCGAAGTCGACGGTGACGCAGAATGGCGTGCCGATCTCGTCCTGGCGGCGGTACCGGCGCCCGATCGCCCCGGCGTCGTCGAAGTCGATGTTCCACTCGCCGCGGAGGTCCTCAGCCACCTCGCGGGCGATGGGCGACAGCTGCTCGTTGCGCGAGAGCGGCAGGATCGCCGCCTTCACCGGCGCGAGGCGCGGATCGAGCTTGAGCACCGTGCGGGTGTCGGTGCCGCCCTTGGCGTTCGGCGCCTCCTCTTCGTGGTACGCGTCGACGAGGAACGCCATCATGCTGCGGGTGAGGCCGAATGACGGCTCGATCACATAGGGGATGTACTTCTCGCCCGACGCCTGGTCGAAGTACGACAGCGACTGGCCCGACGCCTCCGTGTGGCTGCCGAGGTCGTAGTCGGTGCGGTTGGCGACGCCCATGAGCTCGCCCCACTCCTTGCCGGGGAACCCGAAGCGGTACTCGACGTCGATGGTGCCGGCGGAGTAGTGCGCGCGCTCGTCTTCGGGGACGTCGAAGCGGCGCATGTTCACCGGGTCGATGCCGAGATCCGTGAACCAGTTCCAGCATTCCTCGACCCAGTGCTCGAACCACTGCCGAGCCTCAGCCGGCGGCGTGAAGTACTCGATCTCCATCTGCTCGAACTCACGCGTGCGGAAGATGAAGTTGCCGGGCGTGATCTCGTTGCGGAACGCCTTGCCGACCTGGCCGATGCCGAACGGCGGCTTCTTGCGGCTGGCGGTCAGCACGTTCGAGAAGTTCACGAAGATGCCCTGCGCGGTCTCGGGGCGCAGGTAATGCAGGCCCGACTCGTCGTCGACGACGCCGAGGTAGGTCTTCACGAGACCCGAGAACGCCTTCGGCTCGGTGTACTGGCCCTTCGTGCCGCAGTTGGGGCACGGCACGTCGGCGAGGCCGTTCTCGGCCTTGCGCCCCTTGCGCGCCTCGAAGTCCTCGACGAGGTTGTCGGCGCGGAACCGCTTGTGGCACTGCAGACACTCCACGAGCGGGTCGGTGAAGGTCGCGACGTGACCGGATGCCTCCCACACGCGCTTGGGCAGGATGACCGACGAGTCGAGGCCGACCATGTCGCCCCGGCCGCGCACGAACGTCTGCCACCACTGGCGCCGGATGTTCTCCTTGAGCTCGGTGCCGAGCGGACCGTAATCCCATGCCGACCGGGATCCGCCGTAGATCTCACCTGCCTGGAACACGAACCCGCGGTGACGGGCGAGGGCGATGACTTTGTCGAGGCGGGACTGTTCGGCCACGGTGGCTCCAATGGTCGGGAGAGAAGGGCGCACGAGGGTGCAAGATGCCGCGGATCGCGACATCCGTCGATTCTATCGGCGTCCGGCGGCTCGCCCGGGCGGCCGGAATCGCTCACACCGTGCTGCGACGGCTCAGGTGCGCGGCCTCGATCTCGAGGAGCACCTCGAGCGCCCGCGCGGTGCCGTCCTCCTGCTCGATCGCCTCGCCGATGCGGCTCGCGCTCTCGGCGTAGCCGGAGTCGCCCACGAGCAGGCGGATGCGCGCGGCGAGCGTGCCGACGCTCGCACGGCGGAGCGGGAGAGGCTCGGGGCCGGCGCCGAGCTCGTGGACGCGTCGCCCCCAGAACGGCTGGTCCCCCAGCACCGGGCACACGAGCGTCGGCCTTCCGGCACGAAGCCCGGCGGCCGTGGTGCCCGAGCCGCCGTGGTGGACGACGGCCGCGACGCGCGGGAACAGCCAGCCGTGCGGGACCTCGTCGACGACCATCACATCGGCGGTCGACTCGGCGTGCAGGGCGCCCCACCCGGTCGAGACCACCGCACGGACGCCTGCCTCGTGCACCGCCTCCATGACCATGCGGCCGCGGGACCCGGCGCCGCGTCCGAACCCCATGCTGCCGAAGCCGACGTAGATCGGCGGTCCGCCGGCGGCGAGGAACGCCTGCAGCTGCGGCGACGGAGCATGTGCCGCCGCGGGATCGTCGCGGAACCAGTACCCGGTGACGTGCGCGGATGCAGGGTAGTCGGCGGGGACCGGCACGACGTGTCGGCTGAACGGGTAGAGCACCGGCACCCGGGAGCCGTCGGGTGCATGCAGGTAATCGCTGAAGCGGCTCATCCGCGCCAGGCCCAGCTTCTCCCGGCGGAGCCTGTTGATCATTCCGCCGTACGCGAGCGCCGAGAAGCGAACCAGGTGGTAGCTGGCGCGGTTCACCGAACGGGGGAACGAGCCCGCGGTGAATGGGGCGGGGAAGGCCGCGGTCGGCGTGAGCAAGGGCAGCGGCAGCGAGGCCACCATCGGGATGCCGAGACGCTCGGCCACGTGCAGACCACCGAGCGCCTTCGGGTGCGAGACGATGACGGTGGGCTCCACCTGCTGTGCGGCATCCCATTGCTCGTCGAGCGACTTCTTCATCGCCGCCGACATGCGTCGCGCGAGCGTGAACGCCTGGGAGGGACCGCTCATGCTCGCCATGCCGTCGCGCATGACATCGTCCATCTCGGTCGCCATCGGCAGGAACCCGGCCGGTTCCGACACGGCGCTGCGATACGCCTCCGGTGCCGCGAGCACCGCGGTGTGACCCTCGCGGGCGACGCGTTCGGCCAGCGCGGCGAACGGCTCGATATCGCCACGGGTGCCGAATGTGAAGATGAGGACCTTAATGTCTTCCTCCTGGTCGACGATGACATCGCCGACCAGACTTCCCGGCACTCCACCGCACACGCTACCGCGCGGAGCGCGAGAACGGCAGTCGAGTCAGAGGCCCGTGTCATCCTCACGCGGCGGACCGCTCCGCCCCCGGCCAGGCAGGCGTGGCCGGGGGCGGAGCGTGCGCGGATCAGGCGGTGCGCCGGCGCCGGATCAGCACGAACGCGGTACCGCCGAGCAGCAGGAGCACCCCTGCGATGCCCCAACCGACGAGGCCGCTCAGGTCGCCGCCGGTGGTGGCGATCTCGCCGCTCAGCCCGTTGCCTCCGCTGCCCGAGCTGTCTCCGCCGGACGGCGCGGCGGCGATCTGCACCTGCAGCGTGGCCACATCGGCGCCGTCGAGCATCGCAGCGATGGTGTGGGCTCCCGGCTCTGTCGCGGCGGGGATGGTGGCTCGCAGCTCGAAGGCTCCCGACGCGTCGCTGCGCGCCGTGCCGAGCGAGAGCGGGGTGGAGCGCAGCTCGATCGCGTACTCGTGCTCGGGCGTGAATCCGGAGCCGCGGACGACGATCTCGCCGCCGGGCACGAGCGATCCGGTGACCGCCAGTGCCGCCGGCTCGCCCGGGTCCTCTCCGCCGCCTTCGGCGACGACGACCGTGTTCGACGGGTCGGACGCAGGCGATGCTCCGGCGGCATTGCGGGCGACGACCGTCGCGTGATACTCGCCAGGCGCCAGGTCGCGCACCGTGGCGGTGCGGATGCCGCCGTCGACGGTCACGGTGGTGCCGTCGCTCAGACGCAGCTCGTACTGCTGCACCGGGGATCCGCCGTCCGAGTCCGGCGCCGACCATCTCACGGTCACGGTGTCGCCGCCCACGGTCGCGACGACGTCTCGCGGCGCGCTCGGCGCCTGCGCGTCCGTCACCGCGAACGTGCTCACCGAGCTGCGGGTGAGGTGCCCCGCCGCGTCGCGCACTTCGGCGTACCACTCGTACGGCGCGCCCGCCTGAGCTCCTCGCAAGCGGACCGACGCCGGCTCGTCGCCGACGACCGTCTGCACGTCGCCGATCTCTGCGGGAGCACCCGCGGCGAGGGTCAGCGACTCGGTCGCGAGCGTGCGCGTGGTGCTGCCGCCGAAGTCGAGCTCGAGCACGTAGTTCTCGGTGTCCGCGCCGTGGAAGCCGGGAACAGCGGCCTCGGACACCGGCTGGTGCCACACGCCGTCCGACGTCGTCTTCTGCAGGTGCGGCGAGTAGGTGTTGACGTACAGCAGACCGTTCTCGGCGTCGACGCTCAGTGACTTGAGGTACTGCTGACCGCCGTACACCCGGCCCTGATAGTCGGTGAGGATGCCGTAGACCTGCGCGCCGCCCGCCGCGGTGCGAGTGGCCACGCCGGTGCCGGTGATGTGGCCTCCGAGCACCAGCTTGACGTTCGGGAACGGGTCGATCAGCTGGCTGGTGACATTCCCGTTCGCCCAGTTGTTGGTGCCGGCGCCGACCGACTGGTGCGTCGCGAGGATCACGGCGTGATCGGGATGCTGTGCGATCACGTCGCGCGCCCAGGCCAGGCCGGGGTCTCCGGCGTTGTCGGCCGAGAAGTATCCGACCGTCAGCATCAGCAGCTTCGCACCCTCGATCTCGGCGGTGTAGTAGAAGTTGTCGATGCTGTGGCTGCCGCCGAACTGCCACGGGCTGCCGTCGAGGCTCTCCTGGAACCGCGACATCGGGTACCACTTGGGCAGCATGACGCGGCCGTTGCGGTGGTCGGAGTAGTCATGATTGCCCCACGACACCAGGTAGGGCACGCCGATGTCGTCGAGCTTCGACATCGCCTGCTCGGCGTTGTGCCACTGATACTCCTGCGAGAGGTACTCGCGGTTCACCAGGTCGCCGGCGTGCACGACGATCGAGGTCTTGCGCTCCCCGACGCGGTCGGCGACGTACTGCATCTGGTCGACGAACATCTGCGGCGTCGCCTGGGTGTACAGCTGCGAGTCCGGCACGTGGTCGAAGCTCCAGTCGTAGTCCGCCACCTCAGGCTCGCTGTCGTAGTCGTGCTGCGGCCCGAAGGGCTGCGCGGTGAGCCCGCGCCACACCAGCAGGTGCAGCGTGTTCTCAGCGACCGCGTTCTCGTCCGCGCGGGCGACGACGTCGAGCGCGACCGTGCCGCCGTCGGCGTCCGAGCCGCTGGCCTTGAGCACCCAGGCGCCGGCGACGTGGTCGTACACATATGCCGAGACGCGCCGGTCGTCGGCCGTGCCCTTCCAGACGAGGTGGAACTCGTCCTGTGCGGCCTCGGCATCCGTCAGCGAGATCTCGTAGATCTGGAACGGATTCGCGTCGCTCCCCACGGTCGTGGTGAGCAGATCGCCGGTCGCCGTGCCGCTCGTCGGCGTCAGCGCATCGGGCACCCGGTCGGTGGTCGTGCCGCTGCGGACGAGCGTGTTCGACGCGTCGAGCGCGTCGAGGTCATCGGCGTAGAAGCGCACCTCGACCTCTTCGCGACTCTCTGTCTGCGGAGTCGTCGTGAGCGTCACCTCGGTCGAACCGGGCGCCGCGTCTTCTGCGGTGTCCGACACGGACGGCTGCGCGGGGGCGATCGTGTCGCTCACGCTGAGCCGCACCGTCGCCGGATCAGATTCCTTGCCGGCGTCCGAGACGCTGCGCGCCCGCAGCTGGACGTCCTGCTCCCCCGTGGCGTCGACCGGGACGCGCACCCGGAAGACCCCGGCATCCGTCTCCTCGGCGAAGACCTCCTCGCCGCCCACCGTCGCGGTGAGGGTGGCCCGCTCGCTCACGCTTCCCGTGAACTCCACGAGACCTGCCTCGACCTCCGTACCGTCGACCGGCGTGCCGACGATCAGAGTGACCGGCTCGGCCGTGCGCTGGGCGAGCTCGCCGTACGACACGACGTCGCCGAGGTAGTTGGCGTACCGGAAGGCCTCGAGCTCGGGCGTGAACGCCACCCCCGCGATCTGTACCTCGTCGATCACCCCGCGGAACGGCGACGAGAGCTCTCCGGTGTTCGTGTAGTAGTCGCCGATCGTCGTCAGCACGGCGTGGTCGCCGAAGGTGGTGCGGTATTCGACCATCTGACTGTGCACCTCGCGGCCGTCGATGAACACCGAGTACGTCATGCCGTCGTAGGTCTGGGTGACCAGATGCGGCTCACCGTCGGCGGGCAGGTCGAATCGCGGACCGAGGTCGACGTCGCCGAACTGGAAGCTGTTGCCGGCAAGGCGCGTGCCGAGCCTCGACTCCCCCTTGATCACGCCCTGCCACAGCGTCGCCCGGCCGTCGCCGGTGGCGCTCTCCTTCGCGATCACCGGCGCGTTCCCGCTGAGGGCGGAGATGTCATCCGCGGTGAGCGAGTAGACGCCGCTGATGCTGATGCGGTCGTGATCGCCGCCGACGTCGCCGCCGTATTGCAGCCGCGACCCTTCGAAGCGCGCCTGACCCGTGCCGCGGTCCGACACGGTCGACGTGAGGTCGGCGCCGACGAGCAGTCCGGTGGCGGTGCCCGAGGAGTCCGTCTGCTCCTCACCGGCCGTCAGGTCGCCGGCGAAGTGCTCGACGAGCGCGTAGTCGTTCCACACCTCGGTGGGGTCGTTGCGCGTCTCGGCGCCGCCGTAGTACGCCCACAGTGTCGTGGCCGACTGTGCCGGCAGGCGGGATGCCGTGGCCCACACCGTCGAGATGCCGCCCGGGTTCCACGTCTCGACCTCGTACGCCACCGGTGCTGCCGAGGCGCTGAACAGGGCCAGGGAACCCGCCTCCACGTTCGGGGTGTCGGCGATCCGGAGCTGGACGGGCACGTCGGTGAGGTCCGAACGCGTGTCGTTGCGCACCGTGATCGCCTGCCGGGACTCGGCATCCGCCTTGGCCCATGCCACCACGCTGCCGTCGGTCGCGACCAGTCCGTTCAGCTCTCGCATCCGCTGCTCGAGCTCCTCGAGCTTGGCAAGGTTCGCCAGGGCTGCGCGCTGCGCCGGGCGCAGCTCCTCGACCGCGACGCGCGCATCGCGCAGCGCATCGGCGTCGCCCGGAGCCAGCGCACCGACCTCGGGCAGGCCTTCGATCACGTCCTCGACCGGCGACAGCGAGCGATCGATGCCGAAGCTCTCGAACACGCGAGGGCTGCTCTGGTTGCGGATGTCGTACATGTCGACCGTGAGCTCGTCATCGGTCACCCGGATGGCGGCGAAGTTCTCGGTCGCCTGTTCGCCGACGCGATCGAACAGCTGGAGGTACTGCTCCAGGTCGAAGCCTCGCGCGCTCGTCTTCTGCGCGTAGTGCTTGGCTCCTGCCGTGTTCGGCAGCAGGAAGATCGTGCCGTCGGGGTCGACGTTGTACTCGATGCGCTTGCCGTTGATCACCTCGGTGTACTTCGTCGTCTCGACGACGCGCGCGTTCTCGACGCCGGCCGGGTCCGACGCGAGCACCTTCGTGCGGCTCATGACGTGGTCGTGGCCCTGCAGCACGAGATCGATGTCGGCTTCGTCGATGACAGGCATGAGCACGTCGCGCATCGCGACGACGTCGTAGTCGTCCAGGTGGTTCGCGGACGTGTACGGACCCTTGTGGACCGACAGGATGAGCCACTTGGCGCCCGCCGCGCGGGCGGCCGCAGCGTCCTGTCGCAGCCATTCCACCTGTGCGTCCGAGACCGCCTGGGCGCCCTGCTGGTTCGTCGAGCCGTCCTCGTTGGTGTTGAGCACCATGAAGTGGGCGTCGTTGTAGTCGAACGAGTAGTACGCGCCGCGGTCCGGGCTCTGCCCGTTCGGGGTCTCGACCGTGAAGTGGTCGATGAACGAGCGGTGCGCCTCGTCGTGGTTGCCCGCCGCCGGCGCGAGCGTCGTGCTCATGAAAGTGGCTCGTGCCGAGTCGAGGAGGTCGATCCAGTCCTGCTCGCGCGCGCCCCGCTCGACGTGGTCGCCGCTGTGCGTGATGAACTCCGCCTCGGGCACGGCCGCGAGGGACTTGGCCATCGTCGCCGCCGAGAGCTGCGCCTCGGCCAGGTTCTGGGACTGCGTGTCGGTGAGCCCGATGAACGTGAAGTCGTCTTCGCCGTCGGCGGTCTGGAAGGTGCCGACGGTGCTCCAGACCCCATGCACGGCGTCGCCGAGCCGGTAGTAGTAGCGCGTGCCGGGCTCGAGACCCTCGGCGACCGCGCGATAGAGCAGCTCGCCGTGCTCGCTCGTCTCGTTCGAGGCGGCCACCTCGAACGTCGACGAGCCCTCGGGGAACTCGCGATCCGTGCTCAGCATCGCGACCGCGGTGTCGCTGTCGACCGTCGAGTACCACGTGAAGGCGCGCTGCGTCGCGGCATCGCCGTAGAAGGTCACAGTGACCCGGTTCGGCACTTCGCCCGGCATGACGTAGCGGGGGATCGGGTGACCGAGCTGGTCGTCGAAGCGCCACGCCGAGGCGAAGTCCCAGCCGAGCTCCTCATACGTCGCGCGCTGACCGAGCGCCTCGTCGGACGTGTCGGCACCGTGCTGGTTCTTCATGCCGGGGCCCGACACGGTCGCCCCGCCCACCGGGATCGATGCGTTCGCGAGGTTGTTCGAGGCGGTCCAGCCGTCGTAGCCGGTGTAGCCGACGATGCGGCCCGCGAATCCGTCGACCAGGCCCGAGTACGCCACCGACCCCGAAAGCGCCACATTTCCCGAGAAGGCGCTGCCGCTGCTGGGGTTCCCCGGGTACGAGACCACCAGGCCCGCGTCGGTTCCGCGGGTGCCCGCGGCGCCTCCCGCCTGCACCACGGTGAGCTCCGCCTGAACGAGGTTGTTCGTGATGTTGGCACCGTTCTTCGAGTAGGCGACGGCGCCGCCGGGCATCCGCCGCGCCGTGGCGGCCACATCCACCCAGTTGTTCGACACCGAGCCCCCGTCGAGCTCCGCGACGAGACCACCCACCTTCTCGGCGCTCGAGCCGCGCAAGTCAGCGCGCAGCACTGAGTTGCCGGTGAGGGTCGATCGCGTGGCGTAGACGGCGAGGCCGGCGACGAACTGGGTGGCGGCACCGTTGTCGGCGGTCACGCCGTCGAGCACCAGGTTGCGCACGGTCGCGTCGGTCACGCGGCGGAAGAAGCCCAGCGTCGAGCCCTCACCAGCCGGACCGTAGGTGATGTTCGCGATGCGGTGGCCCGCCCCGTCGAACACTCCGCCGAACTCGTCGATGCCCGGCCAGGGAGCGCGTCCCGCGAAGTCGAGGTCTCCGCTGAGGAGGTAGTGCTTCGCGCCGCTGTAGCGCGCGTCGCCGGCGTTGAGCTGCACGGCGAGGAACTCGAGGTCATCCTCCGTCGCGATCTCGTACGGCGATTCGGCCGTGCCGTTGCCGAAGAGCGAGTACACGAAGTTCGGCACGGGGTGCTGCAGCGTCTCGTCGAAACGCCACGCGTTGGTGAAGTCCCACCCCAGTGCCTCGTACGTCGCGCGGTCGGCGAGCTCCGCCGCGGTCGCGTCGGAGCCGTGCTGGTTCTTCGTACCCGGCCCTGCAACGGGGGCGCCGGCGATCGTGATCGCGGCGTTCGCGCGGTTGTCGGTCGCCGTCCAGCCGTCGTAGCCGGTGTACCCCACGATGCGGCCGACGAAACCGTCGACCTTTCCGCTGTACGTGATCGAGCCGCCGTAGGCGACATTGCCCGCGAACGTCGACCCCCCGCTCGGGTTGCCGGGGTAGTTCACGATGAGTCCCGCGTCGACGCCCCGCGTGCCGTTCGCGCCACCGTTGACGACGACGGTGAGGTCGGCACGCACGAGGTTGTTCGACACCGTGACGCCGTTCTTCGAGTACGACGCGATGCCGCCGGCCATCTTGTTCGCCGTGAGGACCGCGTCCACGCGGTTGTTCGACGCTGTCCCGCCGTCCAGCTCTGCCGCGATCCCGGCGACCTTCTCGGCGTTGCGCGCCGTCAGGGTCGCGCCGAGCACGGAGTTGCCGGTGAGGGTCGAGCGGGTGGAGATGACCGCGATGCCTGCGACCCAGTCGGAGCGCGTGCCGTTGTCGGCGGTGACGCCGTCGAGCACCAGGTTGCGGACGGTCGCCTCGGTGACATGCCGGAAGAAGCCGAGGCGCCCCGCGGTCGAGGCGCCGGCGGTGCTGTGCCCGTAGACGATGTCGCTGATGACGTGCCCGGCGCCCTCGAAGACGCCACGGAACGTGTCGATGCCCTCGAACGTCTCGCCGCCGAAGTCGATGTCGGCGGTCAGGCGGTAAGCCGCGCCGGCGTACGAACCCGGGTCGGCGTTGATCGCCGAGGCGGCGACGCGGAGGTCGTCGGCCGAGTCGATCTGGTACGGAGCCCGCGTCGTGCCGTCGCCGTCGAGTCCGGGCAGCGCCGCGACGGCGGCGGTGGGCGCGAGTCCTCCCGCCGCGATCAGAGCACCGCCGACGGCAGCGGAGAGAATGCGGGTCAACCAGCGGGAGCGCACGTGCGAGCGAGTCATCGTCACCCTCAGAAGAGCGGCGCCGTCCGAACACACGCCGGGGGGACGGGCCGAGATGTCGGGAGGGGCGTGTCGACGTTCAGGCAAGCGGGCAGAGGTGAATCAACCTTTTCGTCGCAGAGTCGAGGCAGAGAACGAACGTCACGCGACCGTTCAGCGCGGTGTGATAGGGCCGGCTCGCAGGCCTGCCGCGCTCACCTCTCGCGGAGCGCGTCCCGACCGAGCGCGTGAATCGAGGTGTGCCCAGCGAGACCGAGGGTGATGTCGAGCTCGGCGAGCACGTTGCGGACGACCTCGCGTACGCCGGCCTCACCCGCGATGCCGAGTCCGTAGGCATATGGGCGACCGAGGGCGACCGCGGTCGCGCCGAGCGCGAGAGCGATGAAGACGTCGGAGCCCTGTCGCACGCCCGAGTCGAACACGATCGGCACACGGCCGGCGACCCGGTCGGCGATCGCGGGCAGCACGTCGAGGGTCGGAACCGACTGGTCGATCTGACGGCCGCCGTGGTTCGAGATCCAGACGCCGTCCATCCCGGCGTCCAGCGCTCGCTCCGCATCGTCGGGGTGGACGATGCCCTTCAGAAGGATCGGAAGCGTGGTCCATTCGCGGGCCTTGCGCAGGTCGTCCCACGTGAGCGCGGGCGTCGAGAAGACCTCGAGGAACGTCTCCACCGCGGCGCGCGGCAGCGGCGAGCGCAGGTTGTCGCGGACGCTCCGTGTGCCCGTGAGAACCGATCCCTTGCGGGCGATCGAGACGCCCGCCCTGATCGCCTTCGGCGTCACCCGCACGGCGGCTGCCTGGCCATTCGCCTCTCCTCGCACGCGTTCGCGTACGAGCTGCTGGAAGACAGGATCGCTCGTGTACTGGGCGATGCCGAGCCCGCGCGTGAACGGCAGGTAGGCGAGGTCGAGATCGCGTGTGCGCCATCCGAGCAGGTGGGTGTCGAGCGTCACGACGATCGCTTCGCATCCGGATGCCTCCGCCCGGCGCAACAGCGACGCGTTCAGCTCGTCGGACGCCGACCAGTACAGCTGGAACAGCCTCGGCGCGGTGGGCGCGGCATCGGCGATCTGCTCCATCGGGACGGACGCCTGGTTCGAGAGCGTGTACGGGACGCCGACGGATGCCGCGGCCCGCGCCGCGGCGAGGTCGCCGTCGGCGTGCGCCAGCTCCATGACCCCGAGCGGTGCGAGCACCAGCGGCGTCGGTCTCCGCACGCCGAGGAGGTCGATCGAGAGGTCGCGCTGCGACACGTCGCGCAGGGGTCGTGGCCATACCTGCCAGCGCCCGAACGCGACGCGATTCGCCGCGACGGTGCGTTCGGCGCCCGCTCCGCCGGCGATGTAGGCGAACGCCTCGGCCCTCAGCGCCCTGCGCGCCGTCGCCTCCAGCACGTCGGCGTCGACCGGGATCCGCGGGCGAGTCCCGCTGATGCCGGCGCGGTAGATCTCGGACTGCGTCCGGCGCGAGATGCCGCGCGACGCGGCCGCGGAGTCTTCGGGAACGGCGCTTCGTCGGGCCATGCCGTCAGCCTAGACCGGCGCGCTCGCTCCCCTGAGCCGCCGGCGAACCGCTCTGCTGAGGGCTCAGCCGCCGAAGCCGCACCACGCGGCGACCCACGAGAGGATCTCGCCGCGCGTCTCATCGCCCACGAACAGCTCGATCTCGCCCGGCTCGCCGTCGAGCTCGATCCGCACGTCGAAGATCGTTCCCCGCTTGTCCTCCTGCACCGCGTGCGGGTCGCAGCGGAACGGCACGAGCGGAAGCTCGACGACCACCGGCTCAGCACTGCCCGGTCCTATCGAGAGCGCGAGCGAGTGGACGCCGGCCACGGTGGCGCCGAAGTCGAGCAGGTTGGTGCGCTGCACCCCGATGATCGTCGCGGCGCCGTCGCCCGTCGGCGTGATGGTGAGCTCGAGCGCGGCGGGCTCACCGGGAGCCGACGCCGTGAAGTCCGTGAAGGCGAGAGTCGCGGCGTCCGCCACTCGTTCCCGCAGGCACTCGCGCGCGTGGAGCGGCGCGACGAAGCCCAGCGGATCGGACGCGGATGCCGTGACCTCGGTGCCGCCGTCGACCGAGATGACCTCGAGAACGACCTCGGTCCGGGCGTCGTCAGCCCCGTCGCAGTCGACGCGGGCCAGCTGCACGCGCACGTCGACGCTCCGCCCGGCAGGCACCGTGCTCGTTCGGCCGGTGACGACGCGGACCGCGGCCTCCTCGAACCGCGGATCCTCGACCCGCACCTCGCCGATCGTGATCTCGGCATCGGATCCGTTCGTCAGGTGCACCTGCGCCTGCCGCGGCGCGACATCTGCGCGCAGCTGGACGAGCTCGACAGTCACGCCCGCCGGCAGCGTCGGCTCGGCGGCCGGCGCACCGGATGGTGGGCCGCAGCCCGTGAGCGCGAGCGCGGCCGCGAGCAGCGCGGCT